>DUSF01000025.1 GCA_012842745.1 Bacillus sp. (in: firmicutes)
CCACTGTTATAGAGGTATAGCCAAACCCATCAAATGCATCATTTCCTCCATCTGACCAATTGGTGCCATTCCAATCATTGATAGCTTTCCAGTTCCAGTTATTCTCAATATTTTGCGTCTCTTTATATGGTGTGCCCATCACAATCGTGTCACTGCCATCTCCCGCATGGTAGATATACGTATTATTTCCTGCTCCACCATACAATATGTCGTTCCCAGTACCACCTTCTAATTGATCATCGCCATTCGCTCCATAAAGGGTATCATTGCCACCAAGTCCCTGAAGAATGTTATTTACACCATCATAGCCTCGAATTTCATCATTTTCTTCTGTTGCTTCAGTTACTGCTGCCTTGATAGAAGCAATATCCCACACCGTTCCATTGGCGAATTCTATTTTTTCTACCTTATAATTATCATGGCTAAAATAATTTTGAACGGTCAGCTTATCTGGAGTTCCCGCTATCCTTAATTCTAAATGATTACCATTTCGTTTCACTATGATATCTGATGGGGCAACATCTTCTGCCATTCGAATTACATCCATGTTTCCAGCGGTTGAATCGTAGTCATACATGGTATCTTCGCCTGAACCTCGTCCAAATAGATATACATCATTGCCATAGGAGCCATCTAAGTAATCATTGCCAGCTCCACCATCTAATTCATCATTGCCATATCCACCGTAAAGAGAGTCGTTGCCTTCTCCACCGCGCAATACATCGTTCCCATTTTCACCATAGAGTGCGTCATTGCCTGTTCCACCTAACAGGATATCTGCACCATTGCCACCATATAATTTGTCATCACCAGCTCCACCGTCTAGCTGATCATCTCCATTCGCTCCATAAAGCGTATCATTGCCACCAAGTCCTTGAAGAATGTTGTTTACACCGTCGTAGCCTCGTATAAGATCATTTTCTTCCGTAGCTTGGATTACTTTTTCCTTGATAAAAGCAACATCCCACACCGTTCCATCGGAGAATTCTATTTTTTCCACCTTATAATTATCATGGCTAAAATAATTTTGAACGGTTAGCTTGTCTAGTGTTCCTTTGATACTTAACTCTAAGTGGTCACCGTTTCGTTTCACTATGATATCTGATGGGGCAACATTTTCAGTCATACGGATGATATCTATATTCCCTGCGGTTGAATCATGGTCATAGATAGTGTCTTGGTCTGACCCTCGGCCGAATAAATATACATCATTTCCATATCCACCTTCTAAGCGGTCATTCCCTGCTCCGCCAACTAATAAATCATCGGTATTAAAACCTAATAAGTTATCATTTTTATCCGTACCAAATATCAGATTTTTACCTTTAGTATCAATAACATCCGAGAATAACTTTCCTTTTATCTCAAAGTAGCGTCTAAAGGTGCTAAATTCAGTGTTATCTACTAATTCACAGCCCTTAAGTACCCTTGAAAGCTCTGCCAAAAGTACAAGTCCATCTACTAGGTTGCTATTTACCTTCTCTTCAATGATTTCTCTTACTTCTATTGAATTAACACGGAATTCATTTGTTTCATAATTCCAATTAAAATTTACACGGTCAAAAACTTCACTTAAATGCGTCTGGTACAATAGCTTGCAATATACCTTTTCGACCAGTTCATTATATGCTTGTGTTAAAATTGGTACAGCTTCTGCAATTGGATTACTACCATTTGTCCCAGTAAAATTTCTACCATTAAATTTTTCAAGAACAGCAAGCTTTCTAGCATCGAAATTGCCCCCTCTACCTTTGGGGTCAATGTTGCTAGAATCAGTCCATTTAAATAAAATATTATCAATCATAGCATATCTTTTCGAAACATTCTTCTCAATAGAAAAAGCTTCTATAATTAATCGGAGTTCTCCGCTTGAATCTCTTACCATCGCTTGCTTTAATGAATATACGCTTCCCAATCCGTTAATATCAGGTAAAGATTCCATGTTTTTTGGAATATCGACCCATTCTCGCGCAATCGTATCTAATGTGTTTCTTGAAAACAAATACTCACCTAAGCTTGCTAAAGTGCCATCTATTTTCTCAAAGCTACCTTTACGCGAAACTATATTGCCACTAGAATCCTGTATATTGATATTGCTGTATGCAAGATTAAGTGATTTTATACCTAATTGCTCCAAACTAAACAATTCTCTTTCAGAGGATAGTCCATCCTGATTCAGGTCCCTCCATATTCTCAAATCAGCAAATTTACCGTCTTGATTGTCGATTTTCCCATCTTTATTGTCATCCAATTCTGCTAGGGCCTCATATCCATTAGAAGCTAAAGTTCCGTTTTGAAGAATGGTCTGGTCTCCAAACAGTTCTCGTCCTCCATTTATTTCGCCATTACCATCTCTGTCCAAGACAAGAAACCCATCATCGCTTTTAATCCAGCCACTTTTTTCTGCAAACCCATTATTGTCTAAATCAAAATAAGTTCCATTTTGCAAACTAATAGTCTCGATACCATCCCCATCTAAATCTAACACTATAGGGTCTATCCTTCGTATGGCTCCAGAAGCTTGGCCAAAGAGTCTGTCCAATAGGTCACTAAAGGCATGCCCAAGCATACTTCCACCCATCCAACCTACTACTCCTGCCCCTAGTTCAACAACAATTCCTGCGGCAATTCCCAAAGGTCCACCACATGTACCTAGAGCCGCAGCAAAAGGGGCAACAGCTTCCATAAGTGCTGCTGAACCCGCAAATCCTCCAGCAATTTCGGATATCCAGTCACGGACTATCTTTTTACCTGTTACAGTATCACCAGCTTTGAATGCCGCATTGGCTTCTGATACCATATTTATCCCATCAACCGCAAGCATTACACCACCGACTGCTCCAAAGGTTTTGAAAGTAGTTCCACGTATTTTGGAGTATTGAGCTTCTCTAATACCTTGAACAGCCTCTGTTAAAACTGAATATGTAGACTTCAAACCAGATTCAGAAGCCTCCCCTATTGTCTGATCCATCATTCTAACTAAAAACTTTGTTTCATTTACAAGGGAAGGACGAATGCCGCCTAGTCTTTCTGACAACTCAGATAATGAAGGATACTTTTTAATTAATTCAACATCAGACATTTGACCAAATAGTTCTCCAACAGTCCTCGTCTCAATCGTACCTTCTGGTGAAGTAATTTTACTACCACCTGTTAACTTTGAGGTATCAGCTCCAAGAATACCTTCCTTCCCTTGAAAAATATCTATCAATGACATATCTTTAGTTGATTGATAAATAATTGTTTCACGCAACCCAGTCATGGCTTTTTCCTCAGAAAAACCTAATTCCTTCATTAAATGATCCTTAGTACTCAAAAGATCTTCCTTTGGAATCCCATTAATGGTTGTTACACCAGGAGCGTTTAAAAGCCTTGGGAATTCTGTTTCCCACCATACCCGATCAGATGCTGCATTAGGGACTATACACTCTACTGGTCCAACAGTAGCATCGATTAGTGCAGCTGATCGGTTCGCCCATGGACCTTGCTCCCCATGAAATATAAAATCAGTATATACTGCTTTATTAAATTGCTTAGCATTTTCAGGCTTTGCAAGCTCTGGATTTTCATTTTTTATTGCGATTTTCGCTGCTTCTATAAAAGCTTCATTACTAAGGAATTTACTAGCTGGTGTATTGTCTATTATCCTAACTTCAGAACCACCTGATTCCCCGATAGCTTCAATCAAAGCACCTGTATGTAAATCTGTGTTGATAGAACCACTATACAGATAAGTAATTGCATTTGGTCCCGCATTCTGATCAATTACCGAAACTCTCTCTACAAGAGACATTAAATCTGACTTCGTTATTGTTTCGGGGTGTTCCATCAGCTTGTTCAATTCATTTATAGCCTCATCAAACGATAAAGTACCTATACTCATATATTTTATTCTCCTTTCTCCAATAATTAGAATTTGAACTGAACCTTTATGGTTTTATTTAGAGGTTCATCAGGAAATCCATCATATCCATAAACTATAAGTGCATCTTTTAGACTTTGGAGGATCTTATCCTTTTTATCTTTTAGTTCCTTTGGAATTTCGATATAAAGTAATTCCCATTCCCTGTTTGGAGTAGACACCCAAGATTCTCTTAACTTCATTGCTATAGGTATGTCCCTCCAGAGTAAGAGAAAATACAAATCATATGGTTCAAACCTTTCTCTCATGCATCTTATTAAGATTACATTATTTTCACGGTCAATCGTCCATCTTTGTGGTTGAAGTATTTTACCTCTATAGCCAGGATTCAAGATTGCTTTAGCCTTAAACTCTGCGATTTCTTCTTTTGTCATAAGTTCATTTACAAATGCCATTATTCCCCTCTCCTTCTCCTAATTTATTAGAATTTGAACTGAACCTTGGTGGTTTTATTATGAGGTTCATCTGGAAATCCATCAAATGCATAAACTATAAGTGCATCTTTTAAACTTTCTATTATCTCATCATGTTTTTCTTTTAGTTCCTTTGGAATTTCGATATAAAGTAATTCCCATTCTCTAGTTAAACCAGAAACCCATGAATCTCTTAACTTCATTGGTATAGGTATGTCCTTCCAGAGTAAGAGAAAATGCTGATCATATGGTTCCCATCTTTCTATTCTGCACCATATTAAGATTACATTTTTCTCACGGTCAATTGTCCATCTTTGTGGTTCTAGTATTTCGCGTCTGTAGCCTGGATTAGGAATCGCTTTAGCCTTAAACTCTGTAGTTTCTTCTTTTGTCATTTTTTCATTTACAAATGCCATTATCCTTCTCTCCTTCTCCTAATTTATTAAAATTTGCTCTGAACCTAGTGGTATTATTATGGGGAAAACTAGGAAAGCCTTTATATGTGCATAAATCATATTTAATCCTTCCAACACTATTTTGTCCGTTTTATCTACTAGATTGATTAAAGATAAGTAATTGCATTTGATCCCGCATTCTGATCAATTACCGAAACTCTCTCTACAAGAGACATTAAATCTGACTTCGTTATTGTTTCGGGGTGTTCCATCAGCTTGTTCAATTCATTTATAGCCTCATCAAATGATAAAATGCCGATACTCATATTATTTTATTCCCCCTTCTTGAGTAATTAGAATTTGAACTGAACCTTTGTGTCTTTATTAAAAGGTTCATCTGGATATCCATCATATGCGTAAACTACAAGTGCATCTTTTAGACTTTGGATAATCTCATCCTGTTTTTCTCTTAGTTCATTTGGAATTTCAATATAAATTAATTCCCATTCCCTAGTAGGAGCAGAAACCCAAGAATCTCTTAACTTCATTGGTATAGGTATGTCCTTCCAGAGTAGGAGAAAATACTGATCATATGGTTCAAACCTTTCTCTCCTGCACCATATTAAGATTACATTTTTCTCACGGTCAATCGTCCATCTTCGTGGTTCAAGTATTTCGCGTCTGTAACCTGGATTAGGGATCGCTTTAGCCTTAAACTCCGCAGTTTCTTCTTTTGTCATAAGTTCATTTGCAAATGCCATTATTCCCCTCTCCTTCTCCTAATTTATTAGAATTTGAACTGAACCTTGGTAGTATTATTATGGAAAAAACTAGGGAACCCGTTATATGTGCATAAATCATATTTAATCCTTCCAACACTATTTTGTCCGTTTTATCTACTAGATTGATTAAAGATAAGTTATCATTGCTAAAATCTTCATAACTCATATTACTTCGATTTACATAATAAATCTGTTCATTGTCCCCCAAACTTAATGGTTCTGTATTTATATTTCCTTTCCGTGCCCATTGGTTCTAATTACCATTTTCCAAATATTATCTTAATAACGTAATGCTAACTTCTTCCCATCTGGTGACCATCTGGGATAACTATGGACACCACTTTCCTTTGATAGATTTTGTAAATTAAACTTTTTTATAATTTCAGCATTCTCGAAGTCAGTTCCTAGAAATGCTTCTCCTTCCTTATTGTCCCCTACTGGATAATGACCTAGATATGTACTACTACCAAACATACTATTGCAACCACCTAAAATAATGAGGCATACAAACAACAGCACTATGAATTTACTTTTAGCTAAAAAAACCTCTCCCTTTTTGAAAAATGAAGTGATACCATTATTTAAAATTCCCCAAAAATAACCTTCAATCACCCTACCTTATAATTGGTAATTTACTCCATTAACTTACAGAAAACAACAAAAATATTTTTACAAATTTCTACATTATTCGATGCTTATTAAATAGCTATTACTTGTTCACCTTTTCACATAAATCACTACATTATAAAAGCAGAATTTAAAACCAATGACACGTTAGAGAAATTCCCTCTAGGGTATAGCCTTTCTGATCAACAACTTTTCGACAGAAACCCATAGCAGCTTCAAATTGACCTGTTTCTTGTTTCTTTCAAAATAGAAGTACGCAAAAAAAGGTGACTTCATAAAACAAATCACCTTTTTTTATATTTAAAACTTAATTTTTTCTTCAATAAATTTCTTCAAATCAGCAATCGGCAGCCGTTGTTGTTCCATTGTGTCACGGTCGCGGACTGTTACCATGTTGTCTTCTTTAGAGTCAAAATCATACGTGATACAGAATGGTGTTCCAATTTCGTCATGACGGCGGTAGCGTTTGCCAATAGAGCCTGATTCATCAAAGTCAACCATAAAATAGTTAGCAAGATCTTCAAAAATTGCTCGTGCCTCGTCAGACAGCTTTTTAGAAAGAGGCAAGATGGCTGCTTTATATGGTGCTAGCGCTGGATGGAAGTGCATAACAGAACGTGTTGTACCATCCTCTAGTTCTTCTTCATCATAAGCATCTACTAAAAATGCTAATGTAACGCGGTCTGCTCCAAGTGATGGCTCCACACAATATGGAATGAAACGTTCATTTGTTTCTTGATCATGATAATTGAAGTCTTCCCCAGAAAATGCCATATGCTGTTTTAAATCATAGTCTGTACGTGATGCAACTCCCCAAAGCTCGCCCCAGCCGAACGGGAATTTATATTCAATATCAGTTGTCGCATTACTGTAATGTGAAAGTTCTTCTTCTGAATGCTCACGAAGGCGAATATTTCCTTTTGTCATTCCTAATGCTAACAACCAGTTTTCACAGAAGCTTTGCCAATATTCATGCCATTTTAATTCCTCACCCGGTTTACAGAAAAATTCTAATTCCATTTGCTCGAATTCTCTTGTCCGGAACGTGAAGTTTCCCGGTGTAATTTCATTACGGAAGCTTTTACCAATTTGGGCGATTCCAAATGGCAGCTTCTTTCTCATCGTGCGTTGTACGTTTTTAAAGTTCACGAAAATGCCTTGCGCTGTTTCAGGACGAAGAAAAATTTCGTTCGCACTTGATTCAGTAACCCCTTGATGTGTTTTAAACATTAAGTTGAATTGGCGAATCGATGTGAAATCTTTGCTGCCACAGTCAGGACATGCGATTTCGTGCTCTTTAATGAGCTCTTCCATTTTTTCAAATGACAGGCCATCAACGACCATTTCGATACCTTTTTCATCTAACGCATTTTCAATTATTTTATCAGCACGGTGTCTTGCTTTACATTGTTTGCAGTCAATCATCGGGTCATTGAAATTGCCGATATGTCCTGATGCTTCCCAAGTTCTTGGATTCATTAAAATCGCTGCATCTAAACCAACATTATATGGTGAGCTTTGTACAAATTTATTCCACCATGCTTTTTTTACATTATTTTTTAACTCCGTTCCAAGTGGACCATAATCCCAAGTGTTTGCTAAGCCGCCATAAATTTCAGATCCGGGGAACACAAAGCCCCGATGTTTAGCCATTGCGACTATTTTGTCCATTGTTTTTTCTACTGACATTACTCATGCACTCCTTAAATTATATTAGAAAGACACGACTTTCCGCCCATAATGGCGGAAGTCGATGTCCTTTCTTATACTGATATCCTATAAAAAGTTATACTTTCTTATCAGTATAAAATAAAAAGCTCCCGTCTCTAAGCCTTTATATTGGCTTAGGGACGAGAGCATTATTCCCGCGGTTCCACCCTAATTAGTACATTGCAAAACAAAATAAGCTTGCAAGTGTACCCACTTTAAAATATTAACTCCAGATTGCCGTTTCACTGAGTATCTTAACAAGGCTTCCACCATCCCTTGCTCGCTTAGTAAGAATTGTTCAGTTACTATTTATCCTTCATAGTTAAATGAATATGAATTTGTATGCTATCTTACCAATTCGAAGACAAATCGTCAAGAGCACCTTGCCTATTTTCAACTTCATTATTGTCTTGTATATTTGCTTGCGCCGTATTCATTGACGGTGTCGCTTCTGTTTTCTTCAACTCAAAATAGGCATCCATAATACGGCGACCGATATATTTATTAACTGAATGCTTATCCGTGCTTACCCATGGAACAACAACGGAGAATGCCACCTCAGGATTATTGGAAGGAGCATAACCAACTAAACTTAGATTATAGGTTTTTGCACCATAATATTCACGTTTTGGTCCATAATATTGGCTCTGTGCCGTTCCCGTTTTACCTGCTGGATTATAAGGGGCGTTGCCAAAGTAGGAATATGCAGTGCCACCAGGCTCTTGATACACTTGACGGAATCCTTCCTGAACCCGTTTTACGTATTTTTCATCCATATCCCCCTTGTTTAAAACTTGTGGCTTAAATTCATATTGAACATTTCCCATCTCAGCATCATTCGTTGGCTTTCGTATCTCCTTCACAATAATGGGCTTCATCCGATAGCCTCCATTTGCAATCGTTGATACATATTGTGCGAGTTGTAACGGTGTGTAGGAATCATATTGCCCAATGCTAAAATATAAAAGTAATCCTGGTCTTGTATCAGTACCAGTATAACCTGTTGCCTCATTCGGTAAATCAATGCCAGTTTTTACACCTAAGCCAAATTGGCTGAAATAATAGCGCATCAAGTCAAAATATTTCGGTTGAATATTCAAGGATTCGCCATAGCGATAAACGGCGTTAGCCATCGATATCGTTGTTTTAAACATATAAACGTTTGAAGATTTTTTTAACGCTGTTAAGTCATCAATAGACCCCATTCTTTGGTATGACCCAGTTAAAGGCGTACCTTTTATTTTTAGTGGTTCATCATATTGCTTTGTTCCGGGTTTAATAGCACCTGTTTGATAACCTGTTAGGATTGTTGCACCTTTAACAGCTGACCCCATTTCATATTGACTTGTCATCGTCCCAATCGCAAAATCTTGAACCTCTTGTTTCCCATTTTTATTTACAAGCTGTTTACCAGCCAGCGATAAAATTTCCCCTGTTTTTGGATTCATCATCACAACAAAGGCACGATCCATCAAATAGTTTCCAGCTGTTTTTTTTGCTCTTATTAATTCTTCGGTAATAATTTGTTCAACTCTCTTTTGTAGCTCCATATCTAACGTCAGGATGAGGTCTTGCCCACGTTCTCCTTCAGAAACAACCTCTGTATTAAGGATATTGCCGCTTTTATCTTTAATAAACTTTACCTTCTCTTTACTACCCCTTAGTACATCCTCATACTGTTGTTCGATATAGCTTGCCCCTATCCGATCATTACGGCTATAGTTGCGCGCTAAATAATAGTCGATATTTTCGGCAGGTAATCCCCTTGTCACATTCCCTAGTATCGTTTGGAAAGTATCCCCATAATTATATTTTCGATCCCAGTTTGTCATAATATCAATGCCTGGCAGCTCACTTAAATGCTCACTTACAACAGCAAATTCTTTCTGGGGAACATAATCTTTCACGATATTTAATGTTAAGTCATAGCCGCGGTCGAGCTCTCGTTTTATTTTAAAAATCTCCAGTTCTTCTTGTGTAAAAACTGCTAAATCAGCATCCGTTATTCGCTCTAATTGCAGCTTATATAATTCATCGTCCTTTAACGTCTTCGATTCTTCTTCCGTATATTTTTCCTTCGCTTTTTCCGGGAACGTCAGAATCCAGTAATCTTTTAAATCTCGTTCATCTTTTGCTGAAATATCATTACTTGGAACTTCAATATACTTGGCCAGTTTTGTAGCAACCTCAAGCCTTTCCTTTTGAGAAGTGCCTGGCATACGTGAATAAACGATAGCATTAACCGGCTCGTTATCAACAATAGTCCTCCATTTCCGGTCATATATTTTTCCACGCGGAACTGGATTTTCAACAGTGATGTTCTCCGTTCTTTCTAGCTCTTTTTTATATTCTTCACCATTAACAATTTGGACAACGCCTAGTCGCAAAATAATAATAGAAAAAAGGAGAAAAACAGCGAAAAATAAAAAGTTCAAACGAAACGGTAAATGTGATTTCTTCTTTTTTTCATTTTCATGATTCGTCATATAAAGTCATCCTTATCTATTTCCTTTTTCAACACGTACTGATAGTAATCTTGCCTTTTCGTCTCCATCCTTTTATTATACCACGTGTAATTTAAAAAATAGGAATATAAAAATAACCTTCCCTATTCAAAGGCAAGGTTTTTAAATTTTTCTTTCGCCTCTTTTCCGTGGCAGCGATGGCAAACACCATGGAAAGTTAGTCGATGATCTTTAATTTTAAAATTCCAATCTTTTTCAATAATTTTTTCAACTTCTCCTAGTAAATCATCTTGAACCTCATCAACAGCACCACATTCCATGCATACCAAGTGATGATGGAAATGAGCAGCCCCTTCTTTTCTTAAATCATAACGGGCAACGCCATCTCCAAAATTAATTTTATCAACTATTTTTAACTCCGTTAATAACTCCAACGTCCGATAAACTGTCGCCAACCCAATTTCTGGGTATTTTTCTTTCACGAGGAGGTATACATCTTCAGCGCTTAGATGATCTTCTTCATGTTCAAGTAGTACGCGAACCGTTGCTTCACGTTGTGGCGTCAATTTATAGCTTTGAGAATGCAATTGTTTTTTTATTCTTTCTATTCTTTTCTCCATCGAAGCCCCTCCCTCGTTCTCAATTATCATTATAAGCTAAAGTCGAAAAATGTGTCAAATTAGAATTAAACTAAACTATATATAAATTAGAATTATTTCTTTAAAATAATTCTAATTATATATTAATTCAATGACATTTTTCATGAGCACTGGGGAAATGTAGGCTTCAAATGTAGAAGCAAGACTTATAATTAATAAAATTCCAACCATTACAAAAGAATATCTAACAAAATAAGGGAAAATTGGCTCATTTGCTTTTTTTACGAATTGCTGGCGAATCATTCTTATCGAAAAAGAGATGGCAGCTGTTCCGATAAATATGAAGCCTGGAACTAAAATTAAATTTTGCGGCATCACCGAAACAAAAGAAAGGAGGAAGCCATACCAACCCATTTGATTCACTAAAAAACCTACTGTAAAACCTACAACAATTCCCTTTAAAAATAGTAAAATTAATATGATGGGCAAACCAATAATGGATAAGCCTAAAATCCACATTAAACCTACATATTTCGCATAGTGGATAAAGCTTTGCTTAAACATTAAGGAAGCATCAGCAAACTCCCCACCCGCTACTTGTCCAAAAAAACGGCTTAAATAATAGTAAAGGTCTTCCTTTTGGGAAAAGTTCAAACTATTAACGATAATGGCTCCAAAAATAACACCAATTAAAAAAAGGACAGTCGTAAATAAATAAATAGATGAGCTTTCTTTAAAATGATGAATAATAATTGATTTTAACGTGCGATTCATAAAGATCCCCCTCATACGATAGGTAGAGCAAAATCTAGTTCAGTTAATTTTTGCTCTACTGTATTCTATGAGGTTTTTGGAAATCTATGACTCTATTTGCTTGAACATTTACTATTCAATGTTAATCTTCCCATAGCGCCCGCCACCACCTGCGGATACAGATAGTTGCCCTTTTCTTGCTAACATAATCATTTCCGCAATCGCTGGGCTGACGATTTTCTGTAATTCTTCCTTAGGAACATAATGAATAATATTCATTTCTGTTCCAAAATGATTCCGCAGCTTTTCAAGCGTTTTTGGTCCAAGCTTTGGTATGAAATCTAATGGGACCTGATGGATATAAGGTGGACGAGCTGTTTCTCGAAAATCTTCCTGTACTTTTTCTTGAACATGTTTCTGTACTTGCCTCAATTCTTGCAACCGTTCATAAACACCCTTCGTGTAACCATAGTGGCCACATGCCGGACAGCTATCCTTTTCATCCTCTAGCCGTGTAAAACATTTCGCACATGTTGTCCGGTGATATTTTCCAAGTCTTGGATCTAGACCGTAATTCGCTAAAATACGATGCCCCTCTTTACCCTGCAAAGCAAGTGTCAACTCCTCAAAGGTAGGGCTTTCCATCTGAATTGCTTGGTACTCTCTAGCAATTTTCCCTAACGAATGGGCATCTGAGTTCGATAAAAATGTATACTTTTGAAGCTCATATAATTGGTCTGCCATTTCTGTATTCGAGCTTAGTCCAAGCTCAATGCCATCAATTAAATCAGGGTTTAAAATTTCCACAAGTGAAGCGGAAACCCCTACCCCGTACAAACTTTTAAAAGGTGTAAAAACATGGGCAGGAATAAATATGCCTCCCAATTCTTTCACTTTCTCTTGTAAAACCCTTCCTGTTTCATAAATCCGCTGGGTACTAAGGGTGATATTCTTCATTCTCCCTTTTAGCCAAGTGCTGAAAGTCCGCATGATAGCTATCGTTGGAAAATATGCCAACACATGGAGCGGACCTTGACAATACTCATCATAAACTTCTATTTCCGTACCTAGTATTAACGTTACGTTGGAAAAGCGCAGTCCTCCGCCTTGTTGTTCGAACACTTTTCCTTCCTCTATTAAATCTGTTAGCTCTTGTAAAACTTCAGGAACATGGCAATCAATTACACCAATCATATCCATCCCTTTAATAAACGAGGCTTCATATAAAATATTTTCAATCGTTAATGACTTGGCGCCTGTTATTTTAACTGGGCGGCCTGATTTTGTTCGGCCAATATGGATATGCAAGTCTACAAAATATTCTTTCATAATAATCCTTGACACTGTTTCAATTGTAAATATTGAACAGCATATACCGTTTTGGCATCGTAAATTTTATTTTCCTCTATTAATTTCTGCGCCTCATCAATGGTAACCTCTATTACATCTAAAAATTCATCATCATCTAGGCCAGCCGAGTTTTCGAGGCTTATGAGCTGATCCGTATAATAAACATGAACAATTTCATCGGCAAATCCTGGTGAAGTATAAAACGATTGCACATGCTTAATAGAGTCTGATTTATATCCTGTTTCCTCTTCTAGTTCCCGCTGTACGCAATCGAAAGGCTTTTCCCCATGTTCAAGCTTTCCAGCAGGAATTTCATAAATGACCATATCTAATGGTTTTCGATATTGGCGTACTAGCACTAGTTTTTTCTCAGCTGTTAAAGCAATAATAGCCACCGCCCCTGGGTGCTTCACAATTTCCCGCAAACTTGTTTTGCCATTTGGAAGCTCCACTTCCTCTACCCGCAATTGAATAATATTTCCTTTAAAAATCTCTTCTGTTGACAGCGTCTTTTCTAGTAAATGATTCATTTTTTGCAACTCCTTGTTCTACTTCTCATAAATCTATCATAAAGTCTACCATATAAAATTAAAGGCGGAAGCGCCCGTTCAGCGACGTATGGACTGGAGCACATCGACTGAGATAAAGGAAACACGGCGAACCCGAGAGCCGATGTTGACTTATCGTAGGGAGGTGGGCGAAGTCCACTAGTCGCTGGGCGCTGTAGCTAGACAGTGAAAAGGAGACTTGCCTATTATGAAAGTATATGTTCAAAATAAAAGCTTGAAGATGGTCGGAAAAGCAAAAGAAATCAGAGCAATGATTAAACAATACCGTCAGCATTTTGAAACTGTTAACGAATTAATCGAAAAAAATCAAAATACATACATGGTTATAACGGCCACTACAAATAAGATGCCTAAACGGAAGCAATTTTATTTACTAACACGATAGTTTATTCAATTTTCTTTTTAAATTTTAATGTTGCCAACAAGCAAATAAGAAAAGCAAATACTGATAATATCGCCGTCTCCTGCCATAACGAGGCTAACGTGCTTTCTTTCAAGAAAATTCCTCGTAATATTTCTAAAAAATACGTCAAAGGAATCATGCCGCCAAGCCACTGGATCACGACAGGCATCGTTTCGCGCGGGAACATAAAGCCCGATAACAGAACGCTCGGTAAGATAAAAGCGAAAGACATTTGCATTGCTTGTAATTGAGTCTTGGCGACAGTTGAAATTAACATGCCAACCGCAAGTGTCGTAATTAAAAATAAAAAGCTTAAGACGATTAACAAGGGGATGCTGCCTTTTACAGGCACCCCAAACCATGCTACGCCAGTTATTAACACAATGGTAAATGAAAATATGCCAACAAAAACATAAGGTAGGAGCTTGCCTAGAATTAATTCAATCGGGCGAATCGGTGTAACAACGAGTTGTTCCATTGTCCCCCGTTCCTTTTCACGCACAAGGGCAAAGGCTGTTAAGATTGCTGTCACGTTTTGCATAATTAAACCAATTAACGCTGGGATATTAAAAATCAAGCTCTCCATATTTGGGTTGTATAAAACACGCGGCAAAATTTCAACTGGCTGCTTAATGTCAGCTAACCCTCTTTTCTCCATTAACCGATCCTGAATTGCAAGTGACTTATGCTGGGTTAAAAGCTGGGCATTGCTTAAAGCGATTCTTGCTGTATTCGGATCTGTCCCATCTATTAATAACTGCACAGACGTTGTTTCATGGCGATCTAATTTAGAACTGTAATCGGGTGGAATCACAAGCCCCGTTTTTACTTTTCCAGCATCAATTAAAGCTTGAATCTCGGCACCGCTATAGACAACCCAATCAATATCGAAATACTGGGTGTTGGCAAAGCTTTGAATAAGATCACGGCTTGCTTCACTTTTATCTTGATCCCAAACAGCAGTAGGTAAATGATCGACATCGGTATTGACCGCATACCCAAATAAAAGCAGCATAAATAACGGCATGACTAGCGCTATTGCTAAACTTGGCGGGTCGCGGCGAATTTGAATAAACTCTTTAATAAAAATGGAACGAAATCGTAAGAAAGAAAACGTTGTATTCAGCTTTCGTTCTTTTTTTCCAGTTTGAATTTTTTCTTCAACCTGCTCATGCATCGCTTTCACTTCCTGCCTCTGCATTCTTCACAAACTGAATGAATACATCTTCCAAATTATCAGCCTGAAATTGCTCTTTTAATTGTTGCGGCGTTCCATTTCCAAGCAATCGTCCAAAAAAGATAAAGCTAATATAATCACAAGTTTCGGCTTCATCCATATAATGGGTGCTGACTAATATCGTAATCCCTTGTTCAGCAAGGCTATGGATTACATCCCAAAATATTCGCCTTGAAACAGGATCTACCCCTGCTGTCGGTTCATCTAAAATTAACACTTCTGGTTCATGAAGCAAAGCACATGATAATGCTAAACGCTGCTTCCAGCCGCCTGATAATTTTCCAGCAAGCTGTTTTTCCCTCCCAGTAATACCGGCCATTTCGATTAAATCCTTTTTGCGCTCCTGTGCCTTTGCCCCTTCAAGCCCATATATGCCTGCATAAAAATCAAGGTTTTCTGAAACAGTCAATTCCTCATATAAACTAAATTTTTGCGACATATAGCCGATATGATGCTTTATTTTTTCGGAATCCTTACGAATGTCATAGCCCAACACCGTCCCGCTTCCGGCTGTAGGATCCATAAGGCCGCAAAGCATGCGAATCGTTGTTGATTTTCCTGAGCCATTTGGTCCTAAAAAACCATAAATCGAACCTTTAGGAATGCTCATTGAAATATTATCAACAGCAACTAAATTCCCGAACTTTTTTGTTAAGTTTTCACAAGTGATTGCCATCTTCATTTTTCCGTCTCCTTATTAGGAAAACGTATATCTGCTGGCATGCCCGGCTTTAGCTGGTCAATTCCTTCTGTTGGCTCAACGACAACTTCAAATACTATCTTTGTACGTTCTTCTGGTGTTTGCACGTTTTTCGGTGTAAATTCGGACTTATTCGAAATAAAAGTAATTTTTCCTTTAAAAACTTGATCAGGATAAGCATCAACTTTGATTTCAGCAGCACCGCCAAGTTCAACTTCATTTAATTTTGCTTCTGGGACGTAAACTTTTACTTTGCGCTTCTTTTCCTCAAGCAATGTAAACATTTGAAAATTGGCTGTGACTACTTCGCCAGCAGAAATATTTCTTCTAAGGACGATGCTGTCCTCCGGTGCTACCACTTTTGTTTTTTCAAGCTGGATTTGAATTTGCTCCTCTTTTGCCTTTTCTTGATCTAGTTGGCTCACTAGCTTTAAAACGGTATGTTTTGTCGCGCCTTCCTCTTGTAAGCTTAACTGGGCTTGTTGCATTTTTTTATTGGCTTCAAGCTCTTTCATTTGGTTTCTATATGTACCTTGGTCTTTTCTTGCCATCTCGTATATTGACTCAGCCTCAACTAATTGCGCCTCGATTTGCCGGACAGCAGCTGATGATCTATTTAATTGTTCGCGCTCTAAATTAACTTCATTTTCTGAAGTGGCACCATTTTTATAAAGTTCTTCAAGTTTCTTAAGCTGCTCTTGATGAAACGACTCTGTTTCCTTAGCCGATGTGAGCTGAGCTTTTATTTGTTCAATCGTTGCTTTTCTTTGCTGCAATAAATCAGTCAATTTTGACAATTGGACATTGATGTTGTCAATTTTCGCATCATTTTGCTCAAGCAATGATAATGTTTTTTCGATTTCTTGATTTCTTGTACCTGCTTTTATTTCATCCAAGGCTGCTTTGGCAGCTTGAACACCTGCCTCCGCCTCCTTCACCTGCGCTTTTATGAGACGGTCATCAATTTGTGCTAATAGCTGTCCCTTTTTTACTTGATCACCTTCGTCAACAAAAAACTTAGCAATAGGCCCGTTCACTTCAGCCAATATCGGTATTTCCTCTCCTTCAATCGTCCCCGAGTAAACAGGTTCGCGATTAGATGAACAGGCAATCTGAAAAATTAATATAAACATAATGGCTACAAATAAAAGTTTTTTCCTCATTTGAAATTCACGCTCCCGCCAAAAAAAAGTGCTACCTACTATTATAAGTAGTGTAGCACTTCTTCTCTTTATAATGTATGATTTTTAACATAGTTTTCCTTCAAACAATTCAATCACATATACAAACCAGCTAAGAAAATTCCTAATGCTTTTTGATAAAGTTCATCAAATTGCGCAATTGGCAGCGGATTTACACCGTGGCCCAGCTCCACTGTAAAACCGGGTCGACGCCAATCTTGGATAAACCAATCCTTATAGCCTGCATAGCTATCAACATAGCGAACCGCTTTGTAGCCGCTAACTCTTGTAAATTCATTAACGATTGTCTGTGATTCAGGCGGCTCTAATTTTTCGAAGCCCCAATAAATCTCCTCACCCTGCGTATGAAATGCCAGCACACGATGGAAATCCTTCCTTCTAGTTAACTCAGCCATGGCAATGGACTCTCGTTCTGACAATGGTTTTTCGCCAGGATAATCTCTTGGGGATGGCTGTTGTTCACGTCTTGCCTTCTCTATTTCCCACCTAGCAGGAAATTGATCATTCAAATCTACACCACGAATATTTGCTTTCCATCCTGAAAAATTGCGGCTGCCCTTGTTAATTTCCACGACTCTACTTCGCCATGGCTCTTCGTTAGGCGGCCCCTTTATCACGAGATTTACACCATCTGGATTGACCATCGGTACTATCGACAATGAAACTTGCTGATAAAACGGATTCATGGATAAGCCGCGAATTGGCGTCTGATTTGTTAATGCTAACAAATAATCATTTAAGAAGGTCATGACTGCTGATGTTGTAATCCATTCGTTGGCATGGAAAGACCCATTATAATGAACTTTCTTACTTCCATTCCCAATATTTACTTCAGGAATAACACGGTTAAGCACAGTTGTACCAATAGAAGGAATGGTCATGAAAGGATAAATGCTTTTTAAACGGGTAAGATGGGCCATCATTACATCATAGTCATAATTTTGCCTGCCTTCAACAACGCGCCAAATTATGCGCAGCGGCACTTTAATTGTTTGGCCAATGCGGAGCTGCTGTGGATTTATATTTGGATTTACTAATAACAAGCTTTCCAAAGAAAGATTTCGACTTCCGGCAATGGCCCATAATGTATCTCCAGCCCTAACTTGGTGATTTGTTATAACAAATCCTGGGATTTTCACCGTCTGACCAACTCTAAGTTTATTAGCAGGGATTTCACGGTTTGAATCTATTATAAGTTGGAGAGGTAGCTTGAACAATTGACTGTAATGCCAATACGAATCACCTTGTCTGACAACTATGTCCATAAAAAACACACCCTCGCTTTTAGAATCATTCATAACCATTCATATGAGAAAAAACACGTCATTATTCCGAGAAGCAAGAGACGGTTTAATATTACTGAAAAAGTAGCTTTCACAATGCAAATATATTTCAAATATATGGCAATCGGACAATATATAGCCTTGGGCGGACAATAAAAGTAATTCTAGGACAATAAGTTTGAAATGGCTCGATTTTTCCAGTGGTCTCAGACGGTTCTTTTGCTTTCTTAATCATCTAATGGCATATTTTTGTTTTAAAAAAATATTAGTGGATATAATAAGAAAGCAAGCTAAAATTGCACTATTTATTTTTTGAAATTTAGGAGGCAACAAAAAAATGGAACATGGTAAAGTAAAATGGTTTAACAGTGAGAAAGGCTTCGGATTTATAGAACGTGAAGGTGGCGATGATGTTTTCGTTCACTTTTCTGCTATACAGGGAGAAGGCTTTAAATCATTGGATGAAGGTCAGGAAGTAACCTTTGAAATTGAAAATGGAGAGCGTGGCCCACAAGCTACAAACGTACAAAAAGCATAGTAACAGAAGGAAGCAAGGGACGGTTCTTTTGCTTCCTTTCTAAATTTTCACCCAAAGCTATTATCCAACCTATATAGTCCATGAGTAGGAAGCAAACGAGTCATCCCTCGCTTTTCGAGCAAATTATTTTACATATAAAACTATTTAATTTAAAATATTAAATGATAATTATTTTAATTTTGAAGGAGGTTTTTAAATATGTATGATATTATCATTGTCGGGGCAGGACCTGCAGGGGCAAGTGCAGCCTTATTTACTGCTAAAGCAGGTAAAAAAACATTAATCATTGATAATGATAAAAGCATTACAAAACGTGCGTGGATGGAAAACCACTATGGTGTAATGGAGATTTCCGGGCCAGATCTTGTTGATATTGGAAAACAACAAGCAACGAAATTTGGTGCTGAAATCATTGCTGATACTGTTGTGAATGTTGTCAAAGCTGACGAGGGCGTAACTGTGGAAACTGAAAATCAAAAATTCACAGGCAAACATGTTATTCTTGCTACTGGGATGCTTGTTGATGTTGCTGAAAAAGCTGGTATTAAAACCGTTCCTGGAACGGAGCCGCGTGTTAAAGCAATTATTGAAGTTGATTCATCAGGTAAAACAAATCTTGATGGTGTATGGGCAGCTGGTACTGTTGCAGGTGTAAGCATGCATACGATTATTACAGCTGGCGATGGTGCAAAGGTTGCGATTAACATAATTAGTGAACTGAACGGTGAACGCTACGTTGACCACGATATACTTAAGTAAAAACTTGGTCGCAATAAAAGCTGATACAGGATATATTGAGAGGCTGACTCGAAAAAGGAGTCAGCCTCTCTTATTTAAATTTCTTCCAATCTAAGTCACTTTCACTTAATAGTTCTTCAAACGACTTGTTTTTTTCGCGTTGTTTCCGTTCCAGCCGTTTCCGTTCTTCCTCTAATTCTTGCTGCTTCTTTGCTTCTATTTTTAATTCCTGTTGTTTTTCTTTTAACTTTGCAAAAACATTTTGATCTAACCGATCAAGGACGCTAATTTTATCATCTTGTTGCTGGATTTTACCACTGTTTTTGTTTTGCAATTTCTTTTTTGCCATGATTATATCACCTCTAAGGAAATTATATCATGGCTTGTAGCCATTATTCTATATTCTCGATGATTGTTGCAACGCCTTGCCCACCGCCGATACACAATGTCGCTAAGCCGTAGCGGTTGCCGCGGCGCTTTAATTCATGAATTAATGTCACTAAAATTCTTGCTCCACTAGCGCCAATCGGATGTCCTAAAGCAATCGCACCACCATTTACATTGAGGATATCTTTGTTAAACTGAAGCTCGCGGTCTACGGCAATCGTTTGTGCAGCAAATGCTTCATTCGCTTCAATTAAATTCATATCGCTTAAAGTAAGCCCTGTTTTTTCAAGCACTTTTTTAACTGCCTGAACAGGGCCAATCCCCATAATGCTAGGATCAACCCCTGCACTTGCATTGCCGCAGATAACAACGAGCGGTTTCAAGCCTAAGCTTTCCGCTTTTTCACGGCTCATTAATACGAATGCTGCTGCTCCATCATTGATGCCTGATGCGTTTCCAGCTGTAACGGTGCCGTCTTTTTTGAAGGCCGAGCGCAGTTTTGCTAATTTTTCGGAACTTGTGCCATGTTTCACATGCTCATCCGTATCAAAAACAAGCGGAGAGGCCCCTTTCTTCTGTGGAATTTCAACTGGAACAATTTCATCCTTAAATAGACCCGCCTCAATCGCATCTATCGCTTTTTGGTGGCTCAACGCTGACAATTCATCTTGCTCTTGGCGCGTAATCTCATACTGTTCGCAAAGATTTTCGGCGGTGATTCCCATATGATAATCATTAAAAGCACACCATAAGCCATCATTAACCATACTGTCAACAACCTTTTGATCACCCATACGATAGCCATCACGGACATTCTTTAATAAGTATGGCGCTTGACTCATATTTTCCATTCCACCAGCAACAACGATTTCAGCTTCCCCCAACATAATCGCCTGTGTCGCTAAGTGAACAGCTTTCAGTCCCGAACCACACACTTTATTAATAGTCATTGCTGATGTTTCCTGTGCTAAGCCTGCAAAAAGCGCCGCTTGTCTTGCTGGATTTTGTCCTAAGCCTGCTTGTAGGACATTACCCATAATGACTTCATCAACTTGATTAACTTGCACATTGGCGCGCCTTAATGCCTCTTTAATAACAATTGCGCCAAGCTGCGGTGCCGGAATATCTTTTAAACTGCCGCTAAAACTACCAACCGCTGTTCTCACTGCACTTACAATCACAACATCTTTTAATGTCAACCTCATTGCCCCCTATTCCTTCTCTTTGTACATACTATTTATATGTTCACATAAACAAGAGTATTATCCTTTTTCAAAATTTTATAGTGTGGCACAATATAATATGAAATCATCACAAACAAAAAACCTCATTAATCCATAATAAAAGGATTAATGAGGGGCCATAATCGCCGTAATATTGTCTAAAAAAAACTTAGTAAGAGCAGGATCAAATTGCTTGCCACTTTGCTGATTTATTTTAACAAGTGCTTCCTCCACAGGAAGATTGGCATGATTAATCATCATATTAAAAGAATGAAGAATAACTAATATTCTTGAAGGAAATGGAATTTCTTTACCATTTAATTGATTAGGGTAGCCTGTGCCATCCCAATTTTCGGAAAAGCCTAAAATCGCATCGGCGATTGCGATTTGACCAATAGCTCGAGCAAGGCGATAACCTACTTCACTCGTTCTCTCAGAAGTTTTCGATTGGTCATAATCAAGTTCTGCCGCAGTTATTGAATCGTCTCCTTGAAATATAAACCGCTCAATATTTAGCAATGTGATAAGTAGCTGTAAGTTATTTATTTCGATAGATTGTTCAATAGGAAGTATTTCTGCAAATCGCTCTGCTAGTATTCGTAAGCGCTGAATACTACCAGAACCTATCGCATCTCCATTTTTCACTATTGTTTCAAAATCATTAATAATCGTCTGCCTAAACTTTTTACTGTCAAGCATTTTATTTTTATACATTTGGATTTCAGCAATCGTAAATAAGTCGGAAATTTCTTTGCCCTTTCGATTCCTTGTTGCCATTCCTGTGGCAACGCTAACTTCAATCGGGTCTTTTTTCTCTAAACTACATTTCATTTTAATCCGTTCAATAACTTTCCCACAATTTTCGGCACTTGTGCTAGGCATAATGACTAAAAACTCATCGCCTCCCCACCTTATAGCAATATCACTTTTTCGCAAGCTTCTTTGTAAAATATTAGCTACCTTTTTAAGCAGTTCATCACCTTTATGATGGCCAAACACATCATTCATCAGCTTTAATCCATTCACATCTATGAAAATAACACTTACAGGAAAATCATCTTGAATAAGTTCGGGAACTACTTGATCAATATAAGCACGATTATATAATGACGTTAAAGCATCATGATAGCTCAAATATTCAACCTGTTCCCGCACTTCGTTTGCTTTATTTAACAATTCCACAAATTCCTCTTCTTTTTTCTTTAAAGTTTTCCCTTGTATATCACTTATTAAGCATATTTTTCTTGTTTCTTTCAATAATTTTTCATAGTTTTGTAAAAGTATTGAATATTGAGGCTTTAGTGGATCTTTCTCAAACTTTTCAAGGCAGTCTTTGGCATCATCAAGAATTTTTATCTCATTACTAAACAATTTCTCATATTTCTCTTGAAATGACATATATATTCCCCCATTTGCAAGTCAGTTCTTTATTCCTAAGGCCTGAAAGCAATCACAGTGATATCATCTCTCTGTGCCTCATCCCCCATATATAATGTAAGCTCTTGTTCAAACATACATTTTTGCTCATTTAATGGAGATGGATGATACATATGAATTAACTCTAAAAATCGCTTTTTTCCAAATGAATAATTTTTCGGTCCGCCATTTTGATCAAAAAAACCGTCCGTTGACATGTAAAAGCATTGTCCTTCTTGAAGTGGAATGACTTGGTTCGAATATACATAATGATTGACTGTCTTTCTATAGCCGATGCTCTTTTTTTCACCATTTATAATCGAAACTTCTCCATTTTTAGCAATATATAAGGAGCATTTTGCACCGGAAAAGATCGCCTTCTGCCCTCTTTCAATATAACAAAGGCCCAAATCAAGACCATCATCTGTTGCGCCATTATTTGATTGTTGATTTAAGGTTTCTTTAATCACTTGATTTAACTTTTGCAAGATAAGGCCTGGATTGTCTTTAGTAGCATCATCAACAATTTGATTTAAAATTGAAATAGCGAGCATTGACATGAGTGCCCCAGGTACACCATGACCTGTGCAATCCCCAACAGCAATAAGATACTGTTCCTTGCTAAAAGATTTTGACCAATAAAAATCGCCGCCAACGATGTCTCGCGGTTTCCATAACAAAAAATAGTCATTCCATAAATCATGTAGCTGTCGGTCTAAAGGAAGGATTGATTCTTGAATTCTTTTTGCATAATCGATGCTATCGATAATTGCTCTATTTTTTTCGCTCAATTCTTTTGTTCTTTCTTTAACCTTTAACTCTAATTGCTCATTCATTTCAAGTGCCCTTTTGTATGGATTAGCAAGCTTAACTGAAATAAAATAGAATAGTAAAATAATCGCAATAATAATCAATGAAGAGGCGATAATTGTATTCCATTTAATTCTGTTCAAAAATGAAACGGTTTCAAAACGCGGAATTTCAACAAGCAATTTTAAATTAGTAGATTGTAGTGGGAAACAAATTAAATCAATACGTCCTTTATTTTTGTTTGTATACTCGAGAATTTGGATGCCATAATTAAATTGTTGCAAAATCTTTTCCGTTGTTGCTTTGGATATATAGGGCTCAATATTTTTCCCATTATGTAAGATATCATCTGATAAGTAAATCGTACCTTGATCATCAATTAACCAAAGATTCCCTTCATCTCCATATTTAAAATTTTGAAATTCCTCAGAAATACTTATTAAACTTAAACCTACACCTGTTACACCGATTGGGTTTTGTACATCACCAATTAACGCATTAATAAATGCAAATGTATTCTTTCGTTCTTCATTGTAATCAACTGAAACAGATTCTGGCTTCCCCATAGAAATAGTTTCATAAAACCAACTATCGTCAGGGTCATTCTCAGACATCGTATCAATCTTATTGCCATTTTCATCCCAGTAATTCCCCGTGAGATTGCTTACAACAAAAGAATTGCTGTAATCGTAATCAAAAGCTAAGTGATGAATTTTTTCAAAAACAGCTTTCTCCAATTGTTCATCTTTCTCATACCCTTTAACCCACTGAATAATCATTGGATCATGAGCTAAAACACTTGCTGTCTCTTTGGCCCGTTCTATCCTTTCATCTATTTTAGATGAAATTGATTCAGCAATAAATTCCAAATCCTTCGTTTTAAGCTTATAAACAGCTTCTTTTTCAGTAATAAAGTATACGAGGAAACTCATTAGGATAATTGAAAAAACAATTACGCTACTTGCGAATATAATAAGCTTAAAAAGTTGTGAATCAAAAACAGGGTTATCATCTTTATGCCTTTTTTTTCTATTATTATATAAACTCGGCATCATACTTGCTTTTCTCCGGCTTCTAAATAAATTGGCAGGGTGATTATAAAGGTACTGCCACGATTTAACTCACTTATTGCTTCAATCATTTCTTGATGCTTTAAAATAATTTCCTTCGAAATCGCAAGCCCCAGTCCAGTTCCACTTTCATGTTGATTCCCTTTGTAAAAACGATCAAATATATACGGAAGCATTTCTTTACCAATACCAGAACCGGTATCTATGATTTTAATAAAAATTTTGTGTGCTGTTATTTCTCGATCATTGCCAAGTTCTACTGAGACTGTTATTGTTCCTCCTGATGGCGTAAATTTAATAGCATTATTAATTAAATTCGTCATAACCTGTTCTATTCTTGCAAAATCTATGTTTATAAAATAGCCGCTTGCAGAGATTGATGATGGCAAATCTTCATATTTAAACTGAATCCCTTTTGCTTTTACATCTATTTCATATTTAGAAAATAGCTTTTGTATTAGACCGTTTATCGGAAATTTTACAAGGGTAAATGTTGCACCGTTCACCTCTAAAATGGATAAATCAAAAAGATCTTTTATTAAATCATTGACAGTTGTAATCCGCTCATACATAAGTTGAATGTACTTAGGCTCTAGCTCAGCTTTTCCATCAACAATTATTTTCAAAAAACTCAGGATTGCTCGAATAGGCGCTCCCATTTCATGAGAAATATCGGAAATAAAGTGTTTTCTTGATTCCTCTACTTTTTTTAAATTATTATTCACTCTCGTTATTTCTGCTTCCTGTTTTTTGAGCATTTTTCCTTGGATGTCACTAATCTTATATGTTTTCATCGTCATTTTTAGAAGCTTTTCATATTCTTTGACTAAATCACAGTAGTCAGAAATCATTTCAGTACCATTTGTAGCAGTACAGTCTGTCAATCTTTTTTTTGCCAGTTCTAAAACCTCAACCTCATGTCGAAATAACATCTTTTTCAAGTCTTGCTCTCCCATTTTCTTTCTGTCAACTCCCATTTGCTCTTAAAATACCGCAGGGCTTACTTTGATTCTACACAGGCTATAATTTCAAATGGAAAGCTCATATCTTCGGTGAACTCTTCAGCACATTCTAATTCGCTTTCATTATCTTCATTATAATACCAATTCAGTTGAACTAAGATGCCATCATGAAATGCTTCTTCAAACGTATCCAAAAGCATCATTAAACACTTTGAACTGCTCGTATTAATATAAGAAAGGCTTAATTCAATTGTAACCTGAACCTCAGGCTGAAGCTGAGCAATATATTGGTCAAGCCATTTAAGAATAGGCTCATAAAATTTAAATGCATTTTCTGGATAGGACTGTCCGTTTAAAACTAATTTATTATTTTCTGCATCAAAACATACTTCTGGCGTACTTTTCGTTGCCTCTATAAATAAACCATTCATTTTACCACTCCTAAACTACTGCTTTTAACGTAAAAAACGAGAATTGTTCATCAACATTTGTAATCGAATATTCAAGCGGACAGCTTGCTTTTCGAGCCATATCAATCAACCCTAATCCCGCACCAACACTATCCATATCTACATCTAATTTTAGAGTTTCCTTATAGGTTTTCTTAAGTTCTTCCTTATCCATGACAATCAGCCGATCAATTTTATCCGTTACCTTCCTAATGTCATCCTTGCATAATAAATTCCCAGAGCAAATAAAACTACCTTTTTCCGTCTTGCCAATCGTAATAATAGAAGAAGCAGCTATATGTTCGTAACCATTACATTTCGCTTTGCTATAACAATAGTTTTTAATATTCTGAGTTTGTTCGATGAAAATTGAAAAAATATTAAAAATTTCTTTTTTAGGCACATCCTCTGTTTCTAGATATTTTTTCACTGCCTCGCCCAATTCTTCAATAATGCCCTGTGAAAGTTTTCCTGAAAAAGAAATGAGAACTGAATTATCCCTTAAAACTTTCTGTATTCCGAGAAGGTTTTGATTATTCAAGGTAGATTCTCCTCTCTACAATTATATTGCCGCAAATTTCTCAATTTTTTACTATAAATGTTGACATAATGCTAAAATTATATCTCAACTTCATTTATTTTAATAGTTACTTTTAGTCATATATTTTCATTTCTAATATATAAAAACATTACATTTAGTAACTTGCAGTTTAAATACCACTTATAGTATAAATTTAAGTTCCATATCCTCCTTTTCTCATTTAAAATATAAGGAAGGACTACCAAATAAAGGAGGGGAAAACCCTGGAAAACCTTAAATTATTTATTGCAGACGATCAAACATTGATGCGGGACGGTTTACAGATTGTTATTGATTTAGAAAAGGACATGGAAGTCATCGGAACAGCTGATAACGGCAAGGAGGCCTACGAAAAAATCATTAGTCTTAAACCAGATATTGTCTTAATGGATATCCAAATGCCAGTCATGAACGGAATTGAATGTATAAAACTTGTCAAACAAAAATGCCCGGAAATTATCATTTTAATTTTAACAACGTTTAATGAGGAGGATTATATCGTGGAAGGACTGGCAAATGGCGCCAACGGTTTTTTATTAAAAGGAATCGATTTCGAAAATTTGATTGCATCAATCCGCAATGCCGCAAAAGGGAATTTATTAATCCCAGCAGAAGTCGCCGTCAAGCTCGCCAATCGACTACATAACATTTATGCCAATAAATTAGGCGGGAAAATCGAACAGATTAGAAAGCATTTAGAAAAAAACAACATTTATCTCACAGATAGAGAAATAAGCATTATTAAATTAATGTTGGAAGGTTTAAGCAATCGCAAAATTGCCGAAAAAATCTTCATAAGTGAAGGAACCGTCAAAAATTACTCAAGTGAAATTTATCGGAAATTCAACGTAAAAAATCGGCCGGAACTGCTTGACTATATTAATCAAATTTGCTAATTTCTATAAAAATCGCCTCTTTTAAACATATTGAGGCGATTTTTATTTACATCACAATCCCACCGTCAACATGAAGCACAGTACCATTGACATAATTCGCTTCATCAGAGGCTAAATACAAGTAGGCATTGGCAATATCTTCTGCTTTTCCAAGACGCTTGAGTGGGATTTGCTGCACAATTTTCTCCATGACTTTTTCAGGTACTTGGGCAGTCATGTTTGTATCGCAAAATCCTGGTGCAACCGCATTCACATTGATTCCCTTTGCCCCTAATTCCTTTGCCCATGTTTTCGTCATACCGATTACACCGGCTTTCGCTGCAGCGTAGTTTGTTTGACCAAAATTACCATAGACGCCGGAAACAGAAGATGTATTAATAATCTTTCCCGACCCCTGTTCCAGCATCATTGGTATGACTGCCTTCGTACAATTAAATACACCTGTTAAATTTACATTAATCACCTTTTGCCACGATTCTTCGGTTAGATTAGCCAACAGGCCGTCATTGGTAATGCCAGCATTATTAATAAGGATATCAATTTTTCCATAATGCTCTAAAGCTGTTTGTACCATATGCTTTGTACTTTTGCTGTCAGCTACATCAACCTTTACAAATATTCCTATCCCGTCACCTTCTCGAACTTCTTTTAACACCTTCAAACCCTGCTCTTCATTAAAATCAGCAATGACAACCTTTGCTCCTTCATTCGCAAAGCGCAGCACCGTTTGCCTTCCAATCCCATTCGCTCCACCTGTTATAATGGCAACCTTTCCGTTTAATCTCACTTGCCTCTCCCCCTACTCTAAGAAGTGGAAATTTTAACTTATAATTCCATTATATTAACATAGTGAAAAAATGTTTTTGTTTATACTTATTTGTATTTAAAATATATGTGTAAAATGCATCTATGTTTATTTCATATTGAATAATTTCCCAGTAATCCTCTCCGCCAAATTCGGAAAAAGGTTGTAAAGTACACTGCCAGCATTCATCCATCTAGGCAAATTTAATTCCCGTTTCGGGTGAATCATTAACTTCACAATTTGATTTGCAACAAAATCAGATTGAAGCATAAACCTTTTAACATTTTTCACATAGTTTCCTGATTTATCAGCAATCGTAAAAAAATTCGTTTCAATCGGGCCAGGATTAACCGCTGACACCTTAATATTTGGTTGTAAAAGCTCAAGCCGCAAGCTGTTCGTAAATCCCAAGACTGCATGTTTAGTTGCTGAATAACCGCTCGATTTCGGTGTAGCCAGCTTCCCTGCTTGGGAAGCAATATTAATAATATGACCACTGTTTCGTTCAAGCATAATAGGTAGCACTTCTTTTGTACAAGCAATCAAACCTAATACATTCACTTCAAACATTTGCTTAATTTCAGCAAAGCTAGCTTCCTGCAGTGCCTCAAACACTCCAAAGCCAGCATTATTCATTAAAATATCAATTTGACCAACTTTTTCATAAATATTTTTAAAAACGGTTGTTACTTGTTCAAAATCGCCCACATCAAGCTTATAGTATGGACAGTTTACAGCTGTTTTTTGATAAATGGTTTCACTTATTTTTGCTAATTTTTCCGTAGACCGGGCAAGCAAGATTGGCCTCGCCCCTTTTTCTGCTGCCAACATGGCTACTTTCTCACCAATGCCAGATGAAGCTCCAGTAATGACAATATTTTTGTTTGCTAATTGTTTTTCCATAGTATAATCTCCTATCAGACATCCTATTTTTTACAATATTATCATAGTAATGGAGAGGGTATCCAAAAATAAGCTATTGACATAAATTTTCAAAACTCGCATAATACTTAGAAAGTGATTAAATTGAATCGGCGTTGATAGGGACTAGTAGATGATGTAATCGCAAAAAGAGAGTGAAGTTCATAAGCTGAAAGACTTCATGGCTAGATGCACCTCGAACCTACCCTTGAGCTATTGGGGAAACCTAATCGGGTGGCTTACGATATGAGCCTTTTGAGAGGATAACAAGAAGCTTACCTGACTATTTTTCTTGTTATCAATGAAGGTGGTACCGCGGAGATCAGACCTTTCCGTCCTTTATTTTAGGACAGAAAGGTTTTTTTACAGGGGGAATTAATAATGAATAAAAAACTAACCTATACATTTATAGGAGCCGGCTCAATGGCAGAAGCCATGGTAGCGGGAATGCTAAAAAGCAAGCTTTTTGAAAAAAAACAAGTAATCGTCACAAACCGTTCAGATACAGAAAGATTACAATATTTCAAACAGCAATATGGCGTGTATGGAACACATAATCAAGCGGAAGCGCTAAAAAATGCCGATGTTATTATTTTGGCAATGAAACCAAAGGATGTGGCAGTTGCTTTAGATGAAATCAAGCCTTATATTACCGAAAAGCAATTGCTTATTTCCGTTATTGCGGGGGTCTCAACAAAAAGCATGGAAGATTTGTTAGGGATTCATATTCCAATTATAAGGGCAATGCCGAATACATCGGCCACAATCGGTCAATCGGCCACTGCCATTTCACAAGGAACATATGCAAATGAAGGACATGAAACAATCGCTGAAACATTATTTTTAACAATCGGTACAGTCTCGATAGTGAACGAGGAGGATCTTCATGCAGTTACAGGCCTTTCGGGAAGTGGACCTGCATATATTTATTATTTAGTGGAAGCAATGGAAAAAGCGGCAGTTGATTTAGGTTTAGCAAAAGACGTCAGTAAAGAATTGATTCTCCAAACGCTCATCGGCGCTGCCGAAATGCTGAAATCTTCGCCTAAGCAGCCTGCAACATTAAGAAAAGAAGTGATGAGCCCTGGTGGAACAACAGAAGCTGGGTTAAAAGTATTGGAACAATATAATTATCAGGAAGCAATGATACAATGTATAAAACGTGCAGCTACCCGATCCCAAGAATTAGGTGTGGAAATTGATGCTATAATGTTAAAACAGTAAAGAGAACACTTTATTGATTAGCCTTAAAAGGCAAAGGTAGAGATGTAATTGAATTTAATACGGTCTTACCTAGAAAAATAACCAATTACCTAACCAAGAAATTGATGAACTTTATGAAAAAACTGTTGAGAGCATCTCAATAGTTTTTTCTGTTGTGGAGCCTCGAGGGAAGAAAATTTGTTCCAGTACTTTAATAATTGCAAATAAAACGTTATGTATTTGTTCATGATATATACATGATCACTAGTGTTGCATAAATAGTGTCGAAATTTTCAGTTTACTTGTTTTTCCTAATAAGAACCAAAAAGGTAAATACCTAATTAAAGGCGGCTCTGTTCATTTGGGAATTTATTTACAATTAGACCTATAGACCTGTGAGACGACAACAAATTTACTTATTAAGGGATGGCTGTTCCTTCAATTTTTCGAAGCCAAATATACGCTGGCTTCCATAGCGCAGCTCTTAAATAACGGCTAATTTGTAAGGTTTTTCGCTTACTCCCTGTTTCAATTTGCGCTAGAACATGTAGACAAAAAACAATAAGTGCAATAAATACTTGGTTTTGAATCGCCCATTCGCTCTGACCGTAGAATTTTTTAATACTGAGATGTTGTTTGATCCATTTGAAAAATAATTCTATGGCCCAGCGTGATTTGTACATTTCTGAGATTTCTTCGGCACTTAAGTCAAAACAATTTGTGATTAAATGGAGTTCATTGCCTTTCGTGTCCAAGACCTTTATTAGGCGAAAATAATTCTCAGCACGGTTTTGTGTCGTTCCAATCAAAACCATTTGGTCCGATAAAACAGATGAATTTTCA
>DUSF01000026.1 GCA_012842745.1 Bacillus sp. (in: firmicutes)
AAAGTAGTCGCCTCTCTTAAGACACAGAAGAAGACTGTAAAGAAAAAGATAGGGAAAATCGTTAAAAAAAGAGGAAAGGTGTTCACAAAAGCCCGAAAGCTACTGAACAACCTGACGAAGAAGGAACGAATCAATAACCTAAAAAAGGCCATGAATAAAGCCGTACTGGCAGTAAAATCGATTCCGATTAAAGGAAAATCTTCCCCATTGCGTAATGAGACATTGGCAGGGAACCATTCAAATATAAAGATGGGAAAACATGGTGTTGATTGGGAGTACTACGAACGGATTGCAAGAGAACAAGGAATTGATAAAGTTCCTAAGGAAATAAGAAGTGAAATAACTGGGAATGCCAGGATAGACAAACAGGCCGATTCCACTATGGCTGATTTCCTCCCATTCATATCAACAGTTAAAGGAATCCAACAAGCAATAACTGGTGAGGATTGGATTTTAAACCAAAAGCTAAGTAAGAAAGAGCAAATTGCAGAAGTTGGGGGTGCTTTAGCTTCTGCCAGTCTAATTCCTGGTGCGAAGAAAGTAGGGGAATATGCAACTAAAGGTATTATGAAGGGAGGAGAATTTGTAGCAGATGTAATAACAAATTTTGCGAATAAGACAAAGGGGAAAGTGGATGAAATACCTTCTAAATCGAATAACCCATCTAAGGGTATAGATAATGCTGCACATAATGCTACTCAATACCAAAAATTAAAGGAACAACTAGCTTTAGATGAAATACAAAGTGTTGTAAATACAACTAAACATGGAGCAGAGAGGTTAATAGAAAGAGGATTTACACCAAAAGATATAAGTGACTTAAAACTTAGACCTGATATTATTAAAACTCAATCAGATGGTGCACAAGTATTTATAAAGCAGGTTAATGGCAAGTATAATGTTATTGTTGAAGGAGACAATGGTGTAATTACTTCATTAAAAAACATTAGTGAAAACTCACTAAATAGACTATCAGACAACTATGGTTGGAGGTGATTTTATGGAGAAAAACTCGTATCAGTGTTGTTTTTGTGATGAACAAATTATTTCAGATGTTACTGAATTAGTTGTAGTTGCAAATTGGGACAAAGATAAAAGTAGCCAACAAGAACAACAGATGTTCTGTCATATGGAATGCCTTAAAAAAGCAGTATCAAGTAAATTTCCTCTATATATCGCTGATCTAGTGGATTAAGAGGCATATTTAATCCCAGGAAGAAACAGTAGAAAATCTTCCTAGGATTTTTGTTTTTAAAAAAACAGACCGTATATAAATTTCTTTTTGATCTCTTACAACATATTCCACCCAAGCATTTTCGAATGGTTGGTCGTTTTGGGTTGTACAGTAGAAGATCGTATCAGAAAGCTAGGAATATTCTTAGCCTGTATTCCTTTATGAGAACAAAACAATTATCCCTATTACTTGAAACAAAAAAGAAGAAGAAAACATATAGACAGCGTATGATTGAAGCTTTCGATAAAGATCCATTTATTTGCCCATGTTGCCAATTAGAGATGGAATTAGTAGAAATCTATCATTCAGACTATGGTTATCTATATCATTATATGGAGGACATGGAGTTTATTAAAGAATGGAGGAAGATGGGGCTTGTGTAAGCGTCAAACTATCCCCACATGGTTTGGCGCTTTTTTATATGCGATAATCTTCTAAAGATCAAATTTTGCGGAGGTTTTGCGATGAATAAATCTGAACTAAGAATTGAATGGGAACAAAGGAT
>DUSF01000027.1 GCA_012842745.1 Bacillus sp. (in: firmicutes)
AAGAATTGGTTTCTGACTTTGACGCTGTCGTGATTGAGGACTTGAACATGAAAGGAATGTCTCAAGCCTTTCACTTTGGAAAAAGCGTTCACGACAATAGTTGGGGCATGTTCACGCTCTTTTTAGCATACAAGCTGAAAGAACAAGGAAAACAACTTGTGAAAATTGATAAGTGGTTCCCTTCCACTAAGAAATGTTCTTGTTGTGGTGCAGAAAAACCTATAAAACTATCTGAACGTACCTACCATTGTTCATGCGGTTATTCAGCAGATCGTGACTATAATTCCGCAATCAATATCAAAAATGAAGGCATTCGCCTATTGGCTTTAGCATAGAAACAAAAACTCTTGGAACAAGAGGGTTCGCTCGGTCAATTTTCGTTAGCTAGTAAAAGTAACGATAAGTCGAGAAGCCCCCACTTCAATTAGACCGTAAGGTCAATAAGTGGTGGGAGTAGTTCACTACATATTGAGGAAATTCATAGCCTTAAGCCAGGCCCAATGGCGGGTAAGAAAATTAGCTAATGTGAAAAAAATCACCTTTTGAAAAAACTTCGAAAAGGTGATTTTTTTAATCTAGTTTTGAAATAATCCAGCTTCAATGGCAGCATCAAAGCTATTTCTAGCAAATTCAAACGGATCGCCGATATTTTCCCAATGTATATACATTAATCGTGGGTCATCAAAAAGCCAGTGGTTGTGAACTGCTGTTACGATAATTCCTCTCTTACGTAGGGCAGATAGGAATGGATTTATTTCTTTTTGTAGTATAACAGTTTCTCCAAGATTTAAAGTTTTCCCGTTCCTATTGTTTTCAAAGGAAAGGGCAAATGGAAGTGCTAGTGCGGAACGCGTTCTACGGCCTAAAATAGTAGCGTTAATATTCCGATTACGTTGAACTACACAGGCAGGGCTTGATGTAATTACTTCGCCACCGATAATATTTGCAAGCTTTTGGCATGTGGATGTCCCCATATTTCCGCCATCATGATATTTGGAGTCACTATAGAAACTTTGATTACCAAAGTTATCATATTCTCTCCTTTCCAACTTAAATCACCTCCTCAACCTTGTATTCAATTACCAGTTTATTCCGCAAAATAAAACTTGAATGGTTATTTGTCCATCATTAACAGCCTTTTTATAGTAGTCTCCATTTATTTTTTTACAGCAAAAATCTATAATGATTTCAAATAGGGTGGTAAGAATAGGAATTAACTTTTAAGGGAGAGACTAGAATGGAAAAATATATTTTATCATTAGACCAAGGAACGACAAGCTCACGCGCCATTCTTTTTGATAAAAGTGGGGGAATTGTTCACGTTGCTCAAAAAGAATTTACGCAGTATTTTCCAAAGGCCGGTTGGGTGGAACATAATGCAAATGAAATTTGGGGATCGATTCTTTCTGTCATTGCAGCGGTCTTATCTGAATCTGGCGTAAAACCTGAACAAATTGCCGGAATTGGCATTACAAATCAGCGTGAAACAACGGTTGTGTGGGATAAAGAAACAGGGGAGCCTGTGTACAATGCCATTGTGTGGCAATCCCGTCAAACAAGCGAAATATGTGAGGATCTAAAAGAAAAGGGTTACAATGATTTATTCCGTGAAAGAACTGGCTTGCTCATAGACCCTTATTTTTCAGGGACAAAAGTAAAATGGATTTTGGAACATGTCGAAGGTGCTCGAGAGAAAGCTGAACAAGGAAAGTTATTATTTGGGACAATCGATACTTGGGTGGTTTGGAAGCTTTCCGGTGAAAGAGCCCATGTTACAGATTATTCCAATGCGTCAAGGACCTTAATGTATAATATTCATGAGCTGAAATGGGATGAAGAGCTTTTAGAGATTTTAAGTGTGCCAAAATCAATGCTACCTGAAGTTCGCCCTTCATCGGAGATTTATGTAAATACAAAGGATACTCATTTCTTTGGAAAAGAAGTTCCAATAGCTGGAATAGCAGGCGATCAGCAAGCAGCGTTGTTTGGTCAAGCTTGTTTTAGTGAAGGAATGGCCAAAAACACCTATGGCACAGGCTGCTTTATGCTGATGAATACAGGGGAAAAAGCGGTGCACTCTGAAAATGGCTTGTTAACAACCATTGCTTGGGGAATCAATGGCAAGATCAACTATGCGCTAGAAGGCAGTATTTTTGTTGCAGGTTCGGCCATTCAATGGCTCAGAGATGGCCTTCGCATGATTAAAAACACCAAGGATTGTGAGGGGTATGCTACAAAGGTTGCATCGACAGACGGGGTTTATGTTGTACCAGCATTTGTCGGTCTTGGTACCCCATATTGGGATAGTGATGTCCGCGGAGCAGTTTTTGGACTTACACGTGGTACTTCAAAAGAACATTTTATCCGTGCGATGCTTGAGTCATTGGCCTATCAGACAAAAGATGTTTTATCAGCAATGGAAAGAGACTCTGGGATTGATTTGAAAACATTGCGGGTTGATGGTGGGGTTGTTAAGAACAACTTCTTAATGGAGTTCCAAAGTGACATTCTCAATGTTCCGGTAGAAAGGCCGATTATAAATGAAACAACGGCACTAGGAGCTGCTTACTTGGCGGGACTAGCGGTTGGATTTTGGGAAAGTCAGGGGGAAATTTCAACACAATGGGCGATTGATAAAAAGTTTGCTCCAAAAATGGATGAAGTTAGCCGTGATAAATTATACAATGGCTGGAAAAAGGCTGTTCAAGCCGCTATGGCATTTAAGTAAAAAATTAAGATAATAACCTTGTAGGAGAACGGGAGAGACCACAAAGCATTATCATTCAAGGATCGTGTTTTTGTGGTCTCTTTTTAGAATAATGTAAATTCAAATCCCTTTGCGTGAATTCCATCAATCATTTGCGGCAATACGGAAACGGTTTGCGTTAATTCATGCATAAGAATAATAGAGCCATTTTTTACATTTTCGACGACATTCTCGACAATATTTTTAGGTATATTTTTATGTTCCCAATCAAACGATGTTATTTCCCACATAATGGGCACTAAGCAAAAGTCTTTTAAAATGTCCATCGTATCTTCGTTGTATTGGCCAAATGGCGGCCGGAAATAGCGGATTTTTGTCTTTATAATCCGCTCCATTTTATCAATGCTGTATTTTATTTGTTCGAATTGCTGTTCTTTATTTAACTTGGTGAGGTTTTTGTGATTATAGGCATGTGAGCCAATGAGATGGCCTTCTGCTACCACTCTTTTCCATGGCCTTTCGTCATAAAATAATTTAGATTGCCAGAAAAAAATCGCTTGAACATTTTTTTCTTTTAAGATATCTAAGATTTGATTGAGCTGCCGACTTGGCCCATCATCAAAGGTTAAAACGACTTTATTCTCAACCGTTTTTAGCTGATTTAAATTTTTTAACCAACGTTCATCTTTAAGACCGTACACGATCTGTCCGCTTTCTACTACTCAAGGGCAATGCATTATACATCCCTTCCTTTTTTAATTTACAGTATGACTCGTACTATGCATTTATTATATTATAGCTTAAATATGTTTTAACTTCTTAAATTTCGACATTTTTTTCACTAAACCTATTGCTTGAACAATGGCCTGATGATATAATGTGAAACATCGAGCATTAAAGTACTTGAAAATTGTTATCAACGCAGTGTTTCGTTTCATAGATAAACGAGGCATTGCGTTTTTTAATGATGAAGGAAAATTAACAATATTTTGTCCAGTGAATTTGGGATTTTTGTAGAAAGGTGGGGAAAGAAAGATGGACTTTTCTAAACTAAAAGATGAGCTTATTGCCTATAGCAAGGAAATTGGTATTGATAAGATTGGCTTTACTAGTGCTAACCCTTTTCTTGAATTGAAAAATCGTCTCTATATGCAACAAAAGCTAAATTATCAATCAGGCTTTGAAGAACAGGATATTGAAAAACGAACATCTCCTAAGCTACTTTTGTCTCGTGCCGAGTCCATCATTTCTATTGCTTTAGCCTATCCTTCAAAATTGAAAGATGCTCCACGTAGCACACCGTCTAATCGGCGCGGTCTTTTTTGCCGGGCATCATGGGGAATGGATTATCATCATATTTTACGAGCTCGTTTAAATAAATTAGAAGCATTTATTCTGGAAAAAGTTCCGGAGGCTAAGGTTAAGTCAATGGTTGATACAGGAGAGCTGTCTGATCGGGCTGCTGCGGAACGTGCGGGGATTGGCTGGAGTGGAAAAAATTGCGCCATCATTACACCGGAGTTTGGGTCATATGTTTATTTAGGGGAAATGATTACAACAATTCCATTCCCATCGGATCAGCCTGTTGAAGATATGTGCGGTACTTGTACTAAGTGTTTGGATGCTTGTCCAACTGGCGCTTTAGTGCAGGGGGGACAGATTGATGCAACGAAATGTATCGGATTTTTAACACAAACAAAGGGTTTTTTAGAGGATGAATACCGAGTTAAAATTGGCAATCGTGTGTATGGTTGTGATACGTGCCAAATGGTTTGTCCCCATAATAAAGGGAAGGATTTTCATCTCCATTCTGAAATGGAGCCCGACCCAGAAGTGGTCAAGCCACAGTTAAAATCATTGTTGTTTATTAGCAATAAAGATTTTAAAGAAAAGTTTGGCCCAGTAGCTGGCTCTTGGCGTGGAAAAAAACCAATCCAAAGAAATGCCATTATTGCTTTGGCACATTATAAGGACGTGACAGCCATTCTTGACCTTGCAAAAGTTCTTGTGGAAGATTCTCGTCCGGTTTTGCGAGGAACGGCAGCATGGGCGATTGGAAAAATCGGCGCACCTGAAGGAAGGGCAATCTTAGAACGTGCAAAAGAAAGTGAAAAAGATGAAGTCGTATTGCAGGAGATAGAAAAAGGGCTTCAATTGTTGAAGGAAAGGCTATGATGATCATGACACAAAAAATCTATTACACGGAAATGGATAGCTCGATTGGTCCGCTCACCATTGTCGGTACAATTGAGATGGGCTTGTGTAATATTGAATTCGGTTCTATAGATAGTGTACAAGACAACCTCGCTAATTGGTTGAAAAAACAATCGATTAAGGGCGAGTTACTATACAGCAATGAAGTTTTACAACCAGTTATTGAAGTGCTAAATCAATATTTTGCTGGTAACCATAAGAAGAATTTTGACATTGCTATTGATTTGCACGGAACCCCCTTTCAAAAAAAGGTTTGGAATGAACTTTTAAATATAGAGTATGGAACAACAAAATCTTATAAAGAGATTGCAGAAGCTATTTCCGCCCCAAAAGCGGTGAGAGCAATTGGTACGGCAATTGGGCAAAATCCTATCCCCATCATTGTTCCGTGTCACCGCGTCATCAACAGCAATGGAAAACTTGGTGGTTTTACCGGAGGCTTAGAGAAAAAGATGAAGCTCCTAGAAATCGAAAAACTGTAGGTGCCAGCCCCTAGAAGCTATGCATATACTTTAACTATGAATGTCACGAATGAAAGGATGAATACCGTGTCTACATGGTTAGAGGAGCTAGAACAGCTTGTGAATGACCGACTCAACACATTGGTCGGCAATAGTAAAATGGGAAGAAGAAATCCGTTTTTTAATGAAAAAGACCAACGTATCCTTGATAACAAAATAAATCAATTCCAAAAACGAAAATCACAAATTGTTAAGGCAACCGCAAATGGGCAAATCGTTAGTCAAAAGGAAGTCGATGGCCTTCACTTTATCGATTATGTCCTCCATCAGCAATATTTAGTGAAACAACCGAAAGAACATTTTTATATTGAGGAAAATATCGAAAAGAGACAAGCGGTCATTACAAATAATAAAATTATTAAGGATTTTGTTCTTGAACAAGATCATTCAGCTTTAGAGGAGGAAATTATCCATCCAATTAAGCTCGAAGATGTAAATGATATCCGCGACAACCGCCAAAAGTATACTTATAACCGCCGCGCTGCTGTCCAATATGCTGAAACATGGTGGAACAGCTATAATCCAAAATATATAAGGTTCAAAGATAACTGCACAAATTTTATTTCACAATGCTTACATGAGGGTGGCATCCCAATGACAGGCTTTGGAAATCGGAATAAAGGCTGGTGGTATAGTGGAAAATCCTGGAGCTATAGTTGGGCAGTTGCCAATTCTTTACGCTGGCATTTAAGTGGGAGTAAGCAGGGAATCAATACGCAAGAGGTACCTTCCGCCAGCGACCTCATTGTTGGCGATGTGATTTGCTATGATTTTGAAGATGATGGGAGATGGAATCATAATACAATTGTTGTAGCAAAGGATGCCAACAATGAGCCGTTAGTTAATGCGCAAACCTATAACAGCCGTATGCGCTACTGGGCTTACGAAGACTCGTCGGCGTATACGCCAAATATTAAATATAAGTTTTTTCATATCCTTGATCGAAAATAGCTTACTCTTCCAACGTAACTTGCACTCTATGTTATAATTAAAATGTTAACAATGATAATGGATAGAAATACGGGGTGAAAAAATGGGTATACACGTTGTATTATACCAACCTGAGATTCCAGCTAATACGGGGAATATCGCGAGAACATGTGCAGCTACAAATACGCCATTGCACTTAATCCATCCACTTGGATTTTCAACAGAAGATAAATACTTAAAAAGAGCGGGATTAGACTATTGGGAATTTGTAAAAATCCATCATTATGATTCATTAAATATCTTTTTTGAGCAAAACAAAGGCGGAAAATATTATTTTATAACGAAGTTTGGTGAAAATAGACATACTGATTTTGATTATAGTAATACTGATGAAGAAATTTATTTCATTTTTGGGAAAGAAACAACGGGGCTACCGAAGGATGTTATTGCCGAGCACCCTGAAACTTGTTTGCGTTTGCCGATGACGGAACATGTGCGCTCCCTGAATTTGTCCAATACAGCGGCTATTTTAGTATATGAGGCTTTACGGCAGCAAAATTATCCAGGTTTAGCATAAGCGGAAAAAAGACACGAATTTTGTCATGATTGGGCAAAAATCGTGTCTTTTTTAATCACATCTTTTTAGTTCTTGTTTGGCTTGTCATTATATCCAGCAGTGAAAATAGCTGTTAAAAATGCTAGGATGACAATCATAATTAATGTAAAGCCCATGGAAAAATTCCTCCTTATGTAAGAGTACAATAAGACCAAATATAGTTCTATTATATCCCAACTTGTCCTTGGTGTGAATGAAAAGTATGAAGAAATTTCAACATTATTCAATTAAGGACTCCGATCTTTCATTAACGAAATTCAATATAGCTGCATAGGCTATAGTAACATATCCTTTTAATTAATTTTCCATTCATTAATAAAAGACATGTTAAGTTGGGATAACGCATAGAGTGATATAAACCACTAAATTGATGATCAACTTAGAGGGAGGTACTGTATGGACATCTTAAAAAAGATTCAAATGCATCGTGAAGAAGAGGAACGACTGGCGTGGGAAGGTACCTTCGCAGAATATTTAGAGATTGTAAAGCAAAAACCATATGTAGCACAAACGGCTCATTCCCGAGTATATAATATGATTAAGGATGCCGGAGTTGAGGAGATTGACAGTAAAAAGAAATATTCATTTTTCCGCAACCAAATGTTTGGGATTGACGAAGCCATCGAGCGGTTGGTTGAGGAATATTTTCATCCGGCTGCCAAAAGACTAGATGTAAAAAAACGAATTTTACTGCTGATGGGACCGGTCAGTGGTGGGAAATCCACATTAGTTACTATGCTAAAAAGAGGTTTGGAGGCATATTCAAGAACTGAACAAGGTGCTGTCTATGCCATCAAAGGCTGCCCAATGCATGAAGATGCATACATACGACAAAGCAACCTCAAGCGACTACTTAAAAGAGTAGTCGCTTATTTTAACTACTGCTAATTTATTTGGTTTGCTTGGTTCAACTATTTCTATAGTTATATATTTAAATAATAAATGAATGGCATGTTTTTTTGATTCATAACTAAGTTCCTTCCATTCTTCTTTTATGCTGCTTAATATCTGTTTGATATCTTCTGTAGAGGCATGTTGTTCTTGTTCTTCTAGTAGTCCCCTCAATTCATTTTCCTCAATCGTTAATTGATTCATTTTCTTTCTATATTCCGCTTTCGTCATATCGCCATCAGTATAAATCTCTTTTGTTCTTTCTTTTTTACACAATATCTTCTCTAATTGCTTATTCAGTTTATTGCGATCAATGTCAGTTTCCTGATTTTGCTCAACATCAATTTCATTTACTAATTGATTGATATTTATGTCAAGTATTTCTAAAAATGCTTTTTCAATTGATAACTCAGGGATTACTGGAGCATCACATATACCAAATCTGAATCTACCTTGACATTTATAAAATCTGTGTTCGAAACCATTGCTCCTTACTTTTTTGTTACCAATTATACTTTTTCCGCATTTTGCACATTTACCTATTGATGAAAAAGGATAATGATTTTGTGAACGAAAAGCCATATTGTACCTATCGTCTATAATCTGTTGTATTTCATCCCATTTTTTTTTAGTTATTATTGGTTCAAAATCTTCTTGTTCAAGTTTTACTATTACTTCCTCGCCTGTTTTTTTTCTATGGCCACCAGATACTGATTCATAATTCCATCTTACATATCCGGAATAAATTGGATTTTTCAAAGTATACCTGACAGAAAAGTCACTCCATATTTCGCCCTTTTTCGTAGTTATTCCTCTAGAATTTAGCTTTTTCGCGATATTTTGTGAACCGTGAGTTAAATATTGTGCAAATATGAATTTAACCCATTTCGCTTCGTCATAGTTTAATATAAGTTTCCCATCCTCTAGATCATACCCATAGGGGGCAGGAGCACCGTTTCTTTTCCCTGTCTCTGATCGCTTTAGCATTGCCTCATATACACGTTCAGCAATTGTTTCCCGTTCCCACTGTGCTATTGTAGCAACTAGTGTAATAAACATTCTTCCAGTCGCTGTTGTTGTGTCAAATGCCTCTGTAGATGATTTAAATTTAACGTCATACCTATCCATTAGCTGCAATAGTTTGTGTAGATCCGTAACTGTACGAACAAAGCGATCGAGTCGATAGACTAGGATAACATCAAACTTTTTCTTTTTCATGTCCTTAATCATTCGTTGAATATGAGGACGTTCAAGATTCTTTGCTGAATACCCATCATCACAATAATCATCTACAATCGTCCAACCCTGAGATAACGCAAAGGCCTCTAGGCGCATTTTTTGAGCTTCGAGCGAAAACCCTTCTTCCTTCTGCATTTCAGTAGATACACGTCTGTAAATAGCGACTCTCAAGCAAATACATCTCCCTTCTTCTATTGATTTGTTTTAATCGTTCTACAATTAAATTTTCTGTTACTAAGAAGGTATCAGACAAGTGTTTTATATTAACATATTCGTCATCATTAATTAAATGAATCATGTGGTAAGGAATGGCTGCATTAAGCATAAAGTTTTTGGCATCCCATTCCTGCCGATCAGTAAATGGTTTTGGCATTTTCAATTGATCACCTGCGTGTCTTAATATATGACATAATTCATGATAAAATTGTTCTCTTTGTCCTTTTTTTGTTTCGTATTTATCTATGTTGATAAATTTAAAATCATCTTCCTCATATGCAAATGGTTTATGCCTGCTGTACTCAAGTTTGATTTCTAGCTTATCAGCTATGTAAATTTTATCAATCTCGTAAGGTTGATAGATATGTAGATTTTTAAAAATAGTAGATACATAATGTTCCAGTCTGGTAGGTTTGTACAACATTGTCAATATTTACACCCCCTACCACCATTATAAGAACGTGCGTTTGTTTTGTCGACAAAAAAATAACCCTTTTCAACGAAAAGTGCATTAAAAAGGCTCTTCAAAAAAATTAACTGTTTCAGCGTTTGGATTTTCTGACGTTGCCACAGTTGCTCTTGCATACGTTCCTTTGTTTGTCAACAGCTGTATTTGTATACCATAAACATTTTCATTATTAAAATTAAATTGTTGATTATTTGTATAAACTTTTTGAGATAACAATGATCCTTTTGCTCCATATGTTCTTAAGACGAAAGAACCGTCCGATTGAACGTTAAATGTCAACCATCTGTGCTTATCTTTTATCCCTGCTTGGATTACTGGTGTCTTTTTATTTTTCGCGTCAGCTCCGAAATATCCATAGTCAAAGTCTTCTGCAAAAGCACTTATTGGAGTTAATGAGATTAATAGAGCAAGAGCAATTATAAGTTTTTTCAATTTTATCACCCCAGGTAATAGTTTTCTTTATAGTAAACTATTATCCTAAATTTTACAAACTTATCTTCTTTGCTTTAGATATTATTCCCCATAATATTAACTTTTTAATCGCATTGAACTGTCTAATAAATTTGATTTAAATAAAAAAAGTAACCACCCTGATTAATATGGTGAGTTACAATTTAGACTAATTTCTTTATTTTTTCTTTACGCCATTTTCCAAATTTCTTATTTCGGAATTACTTATTTTATTTGTTCCCCAATTTTTACACTGTACTGCTTTTTTTAACCAAATTTTATATAAACGTTTGTATCCGGGATAATTTTAAATAACAAATACCAACTTCCAGCCAAAAATAATAATGATACAATGCCAGCGATTGTATCCCTATCTCTTTTACTCATTTTATTCACCATTATTATTCTTTTCTTTGTTTTGCTTGCCATTTTACAAATTCAATGTGTTTTTTAATGTCTTCAATATCCTGTTCTGTTAATTCGTCCTTATTAAAAAAGAACAAGTTTGAGTTAGTCTTTTTTTCGTTTATCTGCTCATCCCCAGTAATAAGATAGTCAATCGTTACGTTATATAGTTTTGCTAACTTTTGGAGGATATCATAATCCGGTTGTCTTTTGTCAGATTCGTATTGGGATAAGGTATTGTTTTTCACCCCGATCTTATCCGCAACGTCTTTTTGCTCCATTTCAATCTTCTCTCTAAGTTTTTTTAATCTATTTCCTAATGTCATTAAAATCCCCTCCATTAAGACTTATTTTACCTTTATTTTCTCACTTTGAGAAAATAATTCACAAAGAGAGATTTAGACTATTGACATTCACAAGTTGTGAATTTAAAATAAAGTCATAAGGTGATTCACAAAACGAGAATCAAAAAAAGGAGGTGAAAAGATGAAAAGATTAATCGGTAAAAACATCAAAAAATATCGAAATATTAAAGGCTTTACTCAGGCTTTTGTTTCAAAAGAGTTGGGTTATAAATCATCATCAACAATTTGTGAAATTGAAAATGGAAAAAAAGGTGTAGATGCTGATAATGTGCCAAGAATTGCAAAAATTCTTTGTGTTAATATCGAAAATTTATTTGATGATGAAGACGATAATCACATATTGAGAAAAGGCAATTCGTCATAAGATGAAATAAAAACACCCTGATTTATTACTAAATCATAACTATATATTGAAAGGAAGTGTCTAAGAAAAATGAACTGCTACCACTACACAGTACTGAAAGATGAAAAAGTAATTAAATCCGGCTATTTGCACGCTTCTAATGATGTAGTGCTTGAAAAACGTTTGTCAGATGAGATTTTACCGAAAGTTGGCTCTTGTACCCATATTTCATATGAAAAGGCATTTTGCCAGAAATGCAATAGCAATCACGACGTTACTAATTTATATTTTAATGATCATGAACTAGTCCTTTGCCAAAGTTGCCGCGTTGATATTTTTAAAAATCTTAAAACTTAAAAAAGGAGCTATCTAAATTGACTACTAAAGAAAATGTTATTCCGGCCCACTTAGCAAATGACCGCTACTGGAGAGGAACTTTATATTTATTTCAAAATCATTACAGATTAAATCAATTTTTAACTACAAAATATTTTGATTTCAATGAAGAAACAATAAAAATGCAATCTTTAAAACGTGCATTTGCTCCATTTTCAAACAGTGAAAAGATAATGTTGGATCTTGCACTACATTTGTTCAATGAAAGAAATAAATTTAATTTAAGTCAATTAGATTATCTCGACAGTAATAATACTGCTCTTGCTTTAAAGGCAATATCCTTGAGATTTAACCAATAATGATAGACTTCTAATTTACTAAAAAAATAGTGCATATATTGCTCCAAATACAAAATGGGGGAGCTGATTGAAATGTTACGTATTCAATTGGATAAGGAGCAGACTTTAAAATTTTTAAGCTGTTTTATCGAAGATGCCAGACGAATTGTGATTGAACGAAAGCAAGCTGCCCAGAAAAAAGCTGTTTCTAATCAAAAGGAGGGTACAGCAAGCTAGGGGCCGTGGCTCCTTTTACGCTAGTTTGCAAAAAATGTTGTCGCTTATTTCATTTTAATCTAAATAAAAAATGGAGGTTGTCGAAATGAAGAGAATTGAAAAAAATGTGACTAAAGTGCTAGGTGAAGATGTGGTAAATTATTTTCGCGAAATGGATGTTGCTATCAGCTGCATTGAAGAAATGAAGGATTCATTGCTTGATGGAGATTTGGAAGACGTGTTTCTTTGCGTAAAGGATTTACAAGAAGCTGTTCAATTGCTTCAGGTTATGTTTGTTAAAAAAGAACGGAGGGACAAGCTTATTGAAGTAGTGAATGATTTGAGAAGCAGGGGAATGAAAGTTGATTTTGTGAGCAGGCTGAAAAATGAAGAAGCAGCAAGTGCGGCAACACTTACTGCGACAAACTAATAATAAATATTTCATTAGGTCCATTATATCAAAATTCGAAAGTTTGTAAATGCGGGGTGAGGGTATGCCAGAAGCAGCAATGATTGAAAGAGAAATAGACTATGGAAGTTTATTTCCATCAGCTGACACGATTAAGATTATTCGATTACTAGGATATTCCAAACAAAACAGTGAGCAAGATGCTCACAAAAAATATAACGCTGCCAAGCGCCCTTTTATGAAAGATTGGCAAAACTTTGAAAAGCCAGGGCTTAACGAAGGTGAAGCTGCTGAATGGTTAAACAAAAAGGGATGGACGGGCCTTGTCATTCCAAATGGTTATGACGTTGTAGATATTGATGATGTTAATGAAGGGCGTTTTATATATAAAGCATTGTTGAGAGAAAAATTTAACTTCCATGCGATCAAAACTGTGCGTGGTTTTCAATTCTTTTTTAAATCGTCCAATATGATTACTGGACAAGATGCAGTGGTTCTTATGGCCTGTGGTTGTGTAGGTGATTATCGTCTTGCCGGAAGAGGGCAAGTTGTACTTCCTAGTATCAATACAAATGGGCGTGAATGGATTCATATTTCCGACTGTGAACTTGATGAAATGCCCATATATTTTAACAGATTAAAAAAACTTGACAAAGACGGTAGACCGTTTCCGATTCCGTGCCAAGAAGGGGTTGATGGTCGAAACAATGCATTATATAAACATGCATGTCGTTTAATTGAATTCGGCTATTCTCATGTTGATATATTAAAAATTTGCAATTTTACGAATCAAACCTTTTTCTTTCCACCATTAGAACCACGAGAATTTGAGCCGACTTTAAAAAGTGCTTTAAAAAAACAACCAAGTGGAACGAATTACAGTTTTTCAGGTGGTGGGGCTTCTCCAGAAGTTGCATCTCCACCTTTGGTTGACAAACCAAACTTCAATTTAACTGAAATGGGGAACGCGGAAAGGCTTGTTCATCGAAATGGTGATGACTTGCGATATTGCGTTGAATTTGAAGAATGGATGATCTGGAATGGCAGCACATGGATTGAAGATAAGAAAAAACAGATTGAACGTATAGCAATCAAGACTTTTCGTGAAATGTATATAGAAGCATCAAAAGAGAGAAATGAGGATACAAGAAAAAACTTAGTCAAATGGGCGCAATCGAGTGAACGTTCATCAGTTTTTTTAAACTCTATCGACAGGGCAAAAGCTATTCTGCCTATTTCACAAGATGAGCTAAACACAAATAAATATTTATTAAATTGTTCGAATGGTGTCGTTGATTTACGGACAGGAGAACTAATACCACACGATCGTACATACTTCATGAGCAAAAACACACATATACACTACGATCCACAAGCATCATGTCCAACATGGAATTCATTCCTTGAAAGCGTCATGAAAGATGAAGAAGGTAACGTAAAAGATGAATTGATTAAATTTTTACAAAAAGCAATTGGGTACACACTTTCTGGAGATATAAGTGAACAAGTTGTTTTCTTCTTGTGGGGAACAGGAAGAAATGGAAAATCAACTTTCATTAATATAATTAAAGAGCTCCTTGGTGACTATGGTAAGCAAACAAATTCTGACACGTTTACGAGCAAAGGAAATGAAGGAGGCGGAATTAATAACGATATTGCTAGATTAGTAGGATCTAGGTTTGTTTCTGCTGTTGAGAGTGAGGACGGGCAAAAGCTTTCTGAATCGCTGATAAAGCAGCTCACAGGCGGTGAGCCGATTATGGCTCGTTTTTTACGAAAAGAGTTTTTTGAGTTTACACCTGAGTTTAAGATTTTTTTTACGACGAATTACAAACCCATCGTAAAGGGAGATGATGAAGGGATTTGGAGGAGGATTAGGCTAATTCCCTTCACTGTGACGATTCCAAAAGAAGAAGTGGACAAGCATCTTCCTGAAAAACTACAATCTGAACTTCCCGGAATTTTTCGATGGGCGGTTGAAGGCTTCCTGAAATGGCAAGCAGAAGGTCTTGGAGAGCCAGATGAAGTAAAGAACGCTACGGATGAATATAAGGACGAAATGGACTTATTGTCTAATTTTCTTGATGAATGCTGTGTAATTCTTCCACAAGCTAAAGTTCAAGTGAAAGATTTACATAAACGTTATTTAGAATGGGCTGAGGAAAATAGCGAATATCCGCTAAAGTTACGTTCTTTTTCGTCAAGATTAGCGATGAGGGGCTTTTCTAAACGTAAAAGCACCGGGAACAGGAGTTTCTTTTTTGGTATCGGTATTATTGAATTATATAAAGATGAGTTACCTAAAAGTTACCCAGTTACCCAAAGTTACCTAGATTCAGGTATCCCCCCATATAATAAAAAATTTGGGACGTTGGGGGAAAATGAGCAACTTAGGGTAACTTTTAATCAAAAAGTAACTTCCAATGTAATTGAGGAGGAGATTTAGTATGTTAAATCAACTTCTAAAAGAAATGTATAACAAAAATATACAAATTGAGGTAAAAGAAAAGAATACATTAAATCTTATATATGAACAAGGTGTTTTAACACCAGAACTCAAGCAATTTATTAAAAAAAATAAACAACAATTGATTAAAAGACTAAAAGAGAATGATGCAGCACAAAAAAAAGGATTTCTAGTTTACGAGTTTGGTATGTTATACGAATATCGTTATGGCTTGGGGGCCTTTCTCTTTATCGAAAGAAATCCAGAAGGATCTACAACGTCCTGGAGAGCAAATTATGGAACTGGTGATAGTAAACCTTATAAGATTAAGTTTTTACGTCGTGATGTTGACTTTGAGGATGCTTACCGAGAGGCTGCTAATTTTGTAGATTGGCTGAAAAAGAAAAGGAGGGCTGGGTAGGTGTATTATTTGTTGGCATCGATATTTATCGCTTTGATTTTGCGCCTTGTTTTTGTTTTAGGTGAGTCATTAGAAAATGAAAAGGGTGAATGATGATGGAAACATTAGTTAATCATTTTATGAACGAATATGGAATCACCAGGGATGAAGCTGTTGAGCTTTTATATGAATCTCTATCAGACTTTGAAGTGATGAAATCAATATTGAAAGCAGCATATTTAAAAAATGCTAGTTAAACATTTGATAAAAATTGCGAAGCAAGGAGCGATGAAAATGAAAGTAGAAACAAGGGAAATTATTAAAACGGTGTATATAGCTGATGATGGAACAGAGTTTGATAACGAGGATAATTGCATTTGCCATGAAATGGAACTGGGGCAAGAAAGCCTCGAAAAAAGGGTTGAAACAGAATTAGGAATTAAAACAAAGGCAGATTTTCCATCCATGCTTAATCTTAGGCATAAACATGAATACAAACTGTTTTTAATTAAAAATGAACAAGATTTAGACTTGTTCGTAAAAACATATGAGTATTGGTTTACAAGGTTAGAAACTTATTGGGAAGTAAATAAAGAAACATTTGTTTATCCAGAGGTGCTTTGCATATTAGATTTTCCAACAGGTGGTGACGAACACAGACTGTATAGAATGTCACATTTATGCAATCAATTCAACGCATTTGTAAGTGAAATTTCGATAAAGGCAGAAGATATATTGAAAGAAGTGTAGTTCGCCTTTCGAAACTTTCATCTGGGAAATGGTGAAAAATATGTCAAAAGTAATTTTAACAAAAGAACAAGCGGAATCATTAGAAAGTGAAGTTGCTTACCGTAGTAAAGAGATGATAGTCAGGCTTCACACTTTAGGGCCGAACGGCTGGAAAGGTGAAGCTTGTGGACTTAACGGATTGCCGTTAGAAGTATTAATTAAAGCATTAACACACGGTTATGAAGTTAGTTAAAGATCCAAACTGTAAAGTAAAAGGAGAGGTAAATATGAACTTAGAAAACAGTATTAAAGATGTCATTACTAAAAAGTTAGAAGAAGGATTCGTTGAGAAGCTAATTGCAGAGCAATTAGAAAATGGTGTGAAAAATGCACTTAAAGATTTGCTTGGTACTTATGGTGACGTAACAAAGGTAATTGAAAAGCAAGTTAAATCTGTGATGATTCCTTATCTCGAAAGCTATGATTATAGCCGATACATCACAAAATTAGATTCTGTATTAGTTGACGTATTAAAAAGTTCAGCATTGGAAAATAAAAAACTTCTTGATAACTTCAAAAAATTGATGATTCCAGAGGAAGACAAAGACATAAAAGTGACAGAACTATTTGAACGTTGGAAGAAATATGTTGCAAAATATGTAGAAACGAATGGTCTTGAAGTTTGTTATAACGATGAGCCAACTTACGAAAACGTAGAAGTAAGAATGGAAATCGACTATAACAACGAAAGATCATGGAGCGAAATTGAACGAGCAGTATTGGTATTTGAGTGTGACCATGATGAAGATATGAATTTTGAAATTAATATTCATCGATGGAAAAAAATCAAAAAAGAAAAATGGATAATTGATTATGATTCTATTCATGACTTAAATTCATTAAGAAATTTAGGTGAATTTGAAATTCTGTTGATGAAATTAAAGCAAAATTACACAAGTCTTATTATTGATTCTGATTATGAAACGGACGAAGTGAAGCCTAAAAATAAGCCTGAGCCTACATGGGAATAGTGCGCACTTCGACCAGAAAGGATGTTAATTATGAAAACGGTATATATTGTCCAAGAAAAAGAAACAAAGGAAATTATTTTAGTAACAACAAAAAAAGGAAAAGCATTGTCTTATCTTGATGAAGGTCATACTGTGAGCGGTTTTGAACTAGAAGATTGATAAATGATATGTACTAAGAGAGAAGGTGAAATAGTTGAGTATTAATAATGGTTTATTTACTAGTAATACAGATTTATGGGCTACTCCACAAGATTTTTTCGACAAGATGAATGACGAATTTCATTTTGAATTAGATGTATGCGCTAATTCTGAAAATCATAAGTGTGATCAGTATTTTACCGAGGAAACGGATGGATTAAAACAGGAATGGAAAGGTGTTTGTTGGATGAATCCACCTTATGGTAGAGAAATAGGTAAATGGGTGAAAAAAGCTTACGAATCATCTTTGAAAGGCGCTACAGTCGTATGTTTACTTCCTGCAAGAACAGACACAAAGTGGTGGCACGAATACTGTATGAAAGGTGAAATTAGACTTGTTAAAGGTCGTTTAAAGTTTGGATACAGTAAAAATTCAGCACCGTTTCCGAGTGCGATTGTTATATTTGGAAAACAAGCAAAAGTAAATACAGTAATTGCGATTTAGTTATGTCGCATTTCGACCAGATCGGAGGTTTGAGAATGACAAGATCACCATTAATTTGGTTTGGAGGAAAGTCAAGAGTAGCCAGTCATATTATAAGTAAAATGCCACCACATGATTGTTATGTAGAGCTTTTTGGAGGTGCTGCTCATGTAATTGCTCAAAAGGCTCCAATCACAAATGAAGTGTATAACGATATTGACGATGTTGTTGTTAACTTTTTATTAGTTGCTCGAGTTGAACCTGAAAAATTAACTAAAGCTTGCGAATCATTACCGTATAGCCGAGCTTTATATGAAAAATGGAAACGTGAGCCGTGGCCACAAGATGAATTTGAATGTGCAGTTAGATTTTTTTATATCAATCGTTCTGGAATCGCTAAAGGAAATGCAGACTATAACACTGGATGGCGACATAGCAGGGAACATAACACAGCTAGAACATATCAATCTGCTTGTCAGCTGATAGAAAGTTTTGCAAAACGAATGAGTACAGTGATGATTGATAATCGTGATTTTCGAGAGATTGTAAGAGTGTATGATTCGCCAACAACATTGTTTTATGTTGACCCGCCTTATATTGACAGAGAAAAGCGTTATAAGCTCACAGAAGAAGATAAAAAGAATCCGTTGCAATTACATTATGATTTAGCAGAATTACTTCATAAGGTGCAAGGAAATGTTATTTTATCTTATTACGAGCATCCACTTTTAAATCAATTGTACTCGAGCTGGAACAAAGAGACATTCAAAGCGGTAAGGCAAGTAGTTAACGGCCACAATAATTCATCAGAAGAAATGTTGTTAATGAACTATGAAATTAAGCAACTTAGCTTGTTCTAATGCTGCACATTTCGACCATAAGAGCCACTGGATCAATATTTCGAAGGAGTGAATAAACATTGAGTAAAGAAGGAAAATGGCTTATTAATTGGAATGAAGATGGAATCTGGAACAGTTTAGATGAATTTGAGACAAAAGAAGATGCTATCTCTTATGGAAAAGCCAACTTTGAAGAGATATTTGAAGATGAAATCGGAACTGAGTTTGACAGTGAAATCGAAAATAAAGTATTTTATGTCGGTCAAATCACTTGTTTTTCACCTGGTATTAATGCTGAACATGTTTTAGAACAAATTGCTGAACATGCTTATGATGAGGTAGGAGAAGTTGCAGAAAGCTATTTAGAAAATGTTAGTAAGGAAGATTGCAATATCTTAGAAGAAAGATTGAATAACGCTTTAAATGAATGGCTAAAGGAAACTAAAAACAAGCCTAACTTTTTCAAAATTGAAAAAATTGAAGAAATAAAATGAGGAGGCAAGTAACAAGATGATTGAAATAATCGCTATGCTTTCCATGCTAATTGACCACATCGGGGTTGTGTTTTTCCCCGATGATCCTTTTTTTAGAATCCTAGGTCGGCTTGCTTTCCCCCTGTACGCATGGGGAATCGTTCAAGGTTACTTTTATACTAGGAACATCAAAAACTATCAAAAACGGCTTCTGTGGCTTGCTGTGTTGTCTCAAATTCCATTTATGTTTTTATCATTATTCCGGTTGAACGTAATTTTTACATTTTTACTTTGTATTCTGATATTAAAGATTCTGGATAGCGATTACAGAGAAAAATATTCATTGATTATTATAATTGCTTTATTTACACAATTTTTTAGCGATTACGGAGCCTATGCCATCTTATTAGTTTTGATTTTTAAATTTTTCAAGGGATATAGCATTTTAGCAGCTCATTTGTGTCTTGATTTATTTTATCTTGTCATGTTCGGGTGGTGGTTGCAGCCATTTAGTGTTATTGCGACTTTGATTATTTTAAATAGGGACAAGCTAAAAAAAATCAAAGTGAATAGATTGTTTTACAGATCATTCTATCCAGCTCATTTAGCGTTATTAGTTTTAATTCAATTATTTTTTAAAGGGGGACTGTAAGTGGCTTTTCTATCGTTTGTAAGGTCAAGGGACAATGAATATGTTTATCTAACAGAATACTGCGGATACAAGGATCATTCAACTAAGAAAACAGTACATATATATCCTTTAGGAAAAAAAGTAGAAGCGGTTTTCACTTTGCAAGCCTGGTATTTAAATTATGATAATTTTCCTAATGAATTAAAGCAAAAAGGGTATAAGAAAGAGGATATAAAAAAATGGATTCAATATTTAAAACAAAAGAAAAAAAATATACACCCATCCATGACAAATATATAATTATATATTTGTTTTTTTGTTCACATACGTATCGCGTTTTAATGATATATTTATATCTATTTTAATTAACGCGCGATAAGGTTTGAAAGAACATTCCTTATACTTTTTGAGCGAATTATAATTTCGTAATTTCGATGATATATCTCATATCAACCCCTTTAAAAAAATGATGTTTCAAATTTTTGTTTTTCAAAAAAAAATAATTTTTGAAAAACGATTTTTTGAAAAAAAAGTTATATATGGATTTATGCCAAATTTTTTTTGGCACTTTCAGAAAATTCGAAGTAATTATACACTAAAACAAAATATACGTTCTCATAAAGCAGGTGAAAAACATGCAAGATGAGGAAACAACTATAGAAATGCCTGGTACTGTAACTGTCGATAAAATCGAGAAGCCAGTGAAAATCGAAAATATTGAGAATGGTTCGATAATCATTCAGAATCCAGATGACCAACCTTTAACTATAGATAATTTCAATAAACAACCATTGAAGGTTCAAGAGGTTAATAAAACGATAACTGTTTTCAAAACCGAACATGGAAAAATAAATGTAATACATGAAATGACGTTAGGTGACGTTGTTACTTCAACTCTTTTACTATTAGTACTGATTTTCTTCGTTATCGAAAGATTCATAAGGAGGTAAAAAACTGTGGATGATACAGAAATTCAAGAAATCCCTGCCTCTTTTGATGAAAATATAGACTTAACTGATGATGCTGTTGAGAAATCACAAGAAATGCTAGATGCAATTGACCAGCTTTTATCACAATATGAAATACTGGCTGGTAGTCCTAAAGATGTTTTGTTTACTTATATAGTAATAATTTTAGCTTGTATTGTTATATTTCCACTTGCGCTAATGATTGTAAATAGCATCGTTAAGGGGTTGTCAAGATGGAGATAAATACTGAAAATACTGAACAAGTTGACATTATAGATAGTGGGATAACTCACGATGTTGACTTTGATTCTTTAAATCCAATGTCTAAGCTATTAGATGAATATGAAAATATCAATATTATTGAGCCTTATATGCTACCTGATGAAGTTGGTGGTCTTGTTGCAGAGGCATTTAAAATCATTCTTGGTAATCCAGATGTGATTGTAACGCTAACAGCGTTTTCAATATTTATAGCTTTAAGTTTAACAACCATTGAAATTTACAGAAAGTTTCGTTAGGGGTGAATGACCAATGTATTTATTATCAGTTCCAGCAAATATGGGAAATGTTTTTGATTGGTCATTTTTCTGGGGAACTTTCGGATTTTTGATGGGAGTTGCGGGTCCTTTTGTTATGTTAAGTGTTGCTATTTCCGCAGTAGGTTTATTGATTTTCGTTATTGTAAGAGCTGTTAGAAATAAAAATTAGGGGGCGTTATGAATGCCCGAATTTCAGACGTTTTTTACTGGAGCAAGACTTGCAGATTTTTGGTATTACGTAAAATGGTTTTTGTTCTTAGTCGCGCCAATAGTCATGATTTTTATTGCAGCTGAAGTAGTTGGAAGAATAATAGGAGTCATCAAAAGTGCCTTTAGTAATGACAAAGACAAAGACGATGATGATTATGACGTTTATCGGTATTAACTAGCTGTTGATATCATTTTGATAGCAATAGCTAGTAATAATAAAAAAACAAAATTTTAAAATCTAGGGAGGAATTTTTCATGCCAATTTTAGGTGCAGCAATTGACTTTTCAGGAGTAACGATGCCGTTTAGTGCCAATGATTTATTGAACAGTTCAATGGGGTTAATCGGTCTTGTTGCAGCATTTGTTTTATTAGGTATTGCAATTGGATTTGCCCCACGTATTGTCAACTTTATCAAAGGTGCAATTCTTGGACGTAAGTCTGCTTAATACAGGATTGCGAACGAAAACAATTTAATTATTAGAAAAGAGGGCTAAAATTTGCTCTCTTTTTTACTATATTGACCGTGTGGTGAGTTAATTGATTAAAAAGCTGAGTTTTTTAATAACGTTGGTTGTTAGCTTAGTTTATATATTGAATCCCATGAAATCGTATGCGTGGGATTTAAGATTTACAGAATATGAGATACACAATGATAGATACAAAGTTTCACTAGATTTAACTCCAAGAACAGAAATCGCATATTTTAAAGCAAAATTAACAAAGAACGGTAACGTTATTTCAGATGATAAATATACAGTTCCTGGACAAAACTATCCTAATCTCTATATAGAGTGTAATGCAAACGTTACAGTTACTTTTCACAAGTCTAATGACACAGTAATAGCGACTTATAATTTTACTACCACGCAAATAGTAAATGAAGGGCCTAACTGTAGTCGTAATAGTGGTGAAAATCCACCACCTGGAGGAGATCCACCACCGGGAGGGGGTGGGGACGAAGTCGAAGATCCTTGCAGCGGTTATTTATCATTGATTAATCCCGAATGTCCTGATTATCAAGGTGGCGGAGGAAATCCACCACCGGATGGAGAAGACCCGCCGCCGGGTGGGGGAGATTATCCACCGCCAGACGATGGCGGAGATTTGCCACCATTATGCGATGGTTGTGCGGTATTCGAATGCCCAAAATGGGATGATTACATGGGGAAAATTGATGAAATAATTTCAGGCATTCCAACAATTGAACAGGCGATACGCAGACAAACGAGAGACATTGAAGATGCCATAATTAATCAAACGGAGACTTTTAGAAATGAAATTGTGGGAACCCCTCCAAGTTTGCCTGATGCGCCTGCTTTTCCAGACTTACCAGATACGTATGGATTTGAAAACGAATTTCCAGAATTTATTGAGAATCCTGATTTAACTGATGCTGGCTTTACATTAGATGACTTGGAAAGAGAGGCTCCTGAGATTCCGTTTAGGGACGATCCAACGGGTGGCTTTAACATCGTGAATCCGGTTGAGGCATTGCCGAAACCTCCGAAAAAATTTCCGATTCCTGGGGAAACAGACGCGGGGGAATGGGACAAAGGTAAACCGGAATCAGTGATACCAAAACCGCCAATTGTGGAGCTGCATCCATATATGCCGTATCCACCACAGCCTGATGTAGAACCAGTGGGGCCACCGACACCGGGAGGAGGGGGAGATGCACCAGTGCCTGGAAATGAGGGGCCTGATGCTTCGATGAAATATAAGACTCATCCGGAGAATCCGGATGGGGTGTAAAGGAAGTGAGAAGATGAAGAAATTAAGTGTAGTACTTGCTGCTGTACTGATGCTTGCTGTTATGCCAGTAGCAGCAAGCGCGAGTAATTATGGATTTAAGCAGGGGGATTATGTAAAGCTGAATGGGTATAGGTTTATTGTGCTGGATCCTGAGGCGGATTACATGTTTGCGGATTTTATGTTAGAAAATAGAGCCTTTGATACAAATAATAATACTAAATATAACCCAAGTAATAATAATAATATTGCAAACTATTTAAATAATACTTTTTTAAATAATTTAGGCGATTTATCAAATTACGTAAAAACTCATTCTTGGTTTATTGGTATTGAAAAAAACGAAAAATCTATAGTGGTTGACGCAAAAATCGGAATGGTTTCTTATTCTGAAGCAAATAAATATATAAGTTTGATAGGTCCATCTGTAAGAGATAAGGTTGCTATTTGGACTCTTACACCGAGGAGCGGTTTAACTTTCCCAGTTCTTTGGGTAGTAGGAATAAGTGGTGGGTTCCACGGTACTCAAGCTAACGGTACAAATGGTGTTCGTCCTACTTTTTATCTTGAAGCCGGATTATTTAAATCTGGCAAAGGTTCTTTGTCAAATCCATATGTTTTATCAACAGAACAAATAATTATTTTATCTGATATAAGAGATTTATCACTATTAAATACAACATATAAAGAAATAACCTTATCATGGAAAAATCCATCAGAGTCAAACTTTTCACATTTGAATATTTATCAAGACGGAAATTTAATAAAAGAAAACTTTACAAATGAAACATATACATTTAAAGATTTAAATCACTCACAGAAGTATAAATTTACAATAAAAGCCGTTGATGCAAAGGGAAATGAAACAGAAGGAATATCTATTGTAGTTTCAACAGACGATGTTCCACTTGTTCCAGAAGTTCAAAAACTAAATGCAACTACAAAACACGACAGAATCAACTTATCGTGGAAAAACCCTGAGAGTGAATTTTTCCATCATGTAAAAATTTACAGACGTACTGAACAAGTTCACACACCAACGGCAGTAAGTCAGTCAAGTAAGTTTGAGGAATTGTTAATTGGTAAAGTTGTTTTAGCTGCGGAAACAGGACCGGATTTTGACCCAATGTTTGAAACAAACGGCACGTTTTGGAATGACTTAACAGTTGAGCCATCTACAACATACGGTTATAAGTTAACGACCGAAAATATCGCAGGAGCTGAGTCTGAAGGTGTAATCATTCAGGCAACTACTTTAGCTGAGCCACTTCCGGAAATGGGAGGAGGAAAAATTGAGAAAGAAGAAAATGGTGACTTCAAGCTAACATGGACAAGCCCAACAAAAGGAAAGGTTAAGATTTTAGTAGATAACAAGGAATATAAAATTGTTGATGCTAGTTTGAAAGAATATGTAATTCCTGCTACTGATATGGTGTATGACTTTTTGGGCAAGCCAAAAGTGAAACTGGTTGCAATCGCTGAGGACGGAAAGGAAGGAAAGCCGTCAAATCCTCCTGTGAATAACGGAGGAGGCGGTGGATCTGTCGGTGTCAATATCCCTGACAGTTTTACCGCTAATGAACTTTTAAAAACAGTTATGGCACTAATTACATGGGTAGGACCATTTATATTATTAGCATTAGCAATTCGCTTTGCTCCTCGGATTATACGTTTTTTAAAAGGAGTACTAGCAAAGTATAAAGGGGGTAAGTATCGTCTATGAATACACAAATATTACAAGCGGTAATAGAAGTTGTATTTGGTAGTATTTTTGCATATTTGACTCCTGCTTTGTTTCTGCTAATGGTGGTGTTGTTTGGAGATAGGTTGGTTGGTTTGATTTATGATGCCGTTGTGAAACGCAGGTGGAATTGATGTTTTGGATGAGTTTAATGTTTGTTCCTGTGTTGGGGGCCGGGTTAATTAGCGACATGTTCAAACGTCTTTTTGATTTAATCTGGCAAGCTTTTGAATGGCTTGCTAGATTTATCAAGGCCGTGTTCCAAAAACTGATTGATATTTTAGTTGCTTTTTTTAGAACAATCTACATGCTAATTGAAGGGATTTTTTACTTTTTATATAAAATAGGTGTCGTTGCGGTTAAGATATTTGCAATATTTTTTGAACTTGGAAAATTAATTGTAGCTATTTTTGTTGGATTTGCAAAAACGTTAGCAAGTTTGTTTTATGTATCTAGTTCTAGTGGTGGAAATGGATACAGTGACATGCTAGGAAAGCTTGTAACGGTTGCAACGACAAATTTACAGCTTAATGTCATTGCTTATGTATTGTTGTTTTTAATTTGGTTCGTGTGGGTCATAACAGCAATGAAGTTAATTTCCTCTATTAGAGTGGGAGGAGATTGATTTGTATAAAAAAACAATTGCTTTGGTATTAATTTTATTTTTAACCGTGACTTCTTTGACAGCATCGGCGGATTTAAACTATTTTGCTGTCGGTAATGGATCAAGGGCTAGTGTTCAAGATGCAAGTGGTATAAATAAAGTTAGTTTTATAGCAAATTCTAACGATACAACAATCGACGTTTACACAAATGGAATTAAACATAGCACGGAAATCGCTTCTAGTGACAGTACTAAATCATTATCATTTTCGGGAAATAGTACTAAATCTGTAGAACTGGAGATAAAAAGCGGTGGAAACCAAACAATGGTTTGGTATACATCGGCTGAATACGGTGACGGATCAAAAGAATATTTTTCAACACCTAGTTTGCCACCGCCAAATCCTGACCCGCCACCAGTCAAAAAGAATGCATGTGGAAATCCGCGCTGGGATAATCCTATTAAAAATTGGGTTGACGATATTTTTTGTCCTGTTATCACTTTTTTGGATTTAGCAAAGAAAAAGCTTGCGGATGTAAGATTAGTAACAGCACAGGGTTTGAACATTGGACAGTATTTTAAAATATTTGGAGATTTGCCCGCGAGTTGGCAATTGGTCATTACAAGTTTACTACTAATGATCACAACGCTTGGAGGTCTGTTGATATTTAGATCAGCCATGAGAATTTATTACGCAATAAAAGAAGGAGTGAAATGGTGGTGAGGACATGGAAGATGTTTTTATGTACATGTATTTGTTCGGACTAGGGATTTCGCTTGGGATTGGAACAACAGTCTTTATCGGCTGGCAGCTCGTTAAGCGAAGTAAAAGAAAAGCGATGAAAAATAAATCTATTGTGTGAGGTGTAGTACATGTTTTTTAATCGTAAGAAAAAAGATGAAATCTTTCCTGAGACAAATGATATTCTCATAATTTTTGACGATGAGAAAAAGACTAGCGAGATTCATAGGATTAATGAATTTACGGAAGAAAGTGCTATTGTAACAGGTAAATATAATGTGCCAATTCTAGATTGTGAAATTACAAACAGCGATGAGGGCCGGAATTTCTTTTACAGGGCACCGTCGCAAATGGTGGAAGAAACGAAACGACTTGCACAATTAGAAAAATCAATTGTCTTGACTCAAATTACAAATTATAAACCTGTCGAAGATACGCAAAAAGGAGATTTAACAAAACTATTTTTAATCATCACAATCATGTTAGCATTTATTGTTTTTGGAATATCAAGTTGCTCAGGAGGAGCTTAATCATGAATAAAAACATAGACCAAAGACTATTTCCAAGTTCCGAAGTGGAACTAAATTTTAAATTTAAAAAAGAACAAATGGTCGGATATTTGCTCTTTGAGATTAAGGGAATTGTGGATTCAATGGAAGACTTTGCTAGATACGAGGACGTATTTGAACATCCAACACTTGATCGTTTAAAAAATAAAGTTAATGCAGCGGTTGAATGTTTTATAAGTGCCGGAGAAATCGATTCTAACGAAATTAACTTTGAAAAGTAAAGGGGTTGTACAGTTAAATGCAAAATTCAAACGCTGATAAACTCCAATCAGTTATAACAGATAATTTATTTCCAGAAGTGCAGCATATTTCAGATGTAAAGCAAGTACTAGAAGAAATGAAAACAAAAGCGCAGGAGCTACGATCTGAGCAAATTCGGGCGATCCTCCTGCTGAGACAAATGGGAGAAAACAAATATTTGCATGGTGATAAAAATCCGTATGACGGCATCATCAAATTTATCATGGAAGGTAAAGTTCTCGTTGCTGAACCGGGATTCTATATTGACGTAATTGAAGCGTTAATTCCAAAACCGCCTAAGCCTATTATTATGGCTGAGAAGATGGAGAAAGGGGGCAAACGGTAATGCCTTTTCACGTATTTGTACAAGGTGGTCTAGGAACTGGAAAAACATTTTTAATGACACTACTCGCACATCATTGGAGAGAACGAGTTAGACAGCAAGGTGGAGAAATAAAACTTTTTAGTAATTACGAGATGAAAGATGCTCACCAAATGGATCACTATACAGACTGGTACGAAGTGGCAAAAGCGCAAGGTAGTATTTGCTGCTGGGATGAAGCACAAATGGCCTTTGACAGTAGACAAGCATTAAAAGCAACACAAGTTTATGCCACTCAATTATTAATGTTCGTCCGGAAAATGAAAAGTGTACAGTTTTATGCAAGTCCCTCGATATTGAATGTTGATTCGCGTATTAGGCAAGTGGTCGAAGTGCTTATAAACGCAAGGAGTAATGGTAAAAAAGGAATAGCATTTGATTTTTACGACTATCAAGCGAAGCAATTCGGGGCAAACGGCAAGTACTTGCATACACAATTTATACCTCAATGGAAAGTAAATAAAATCTTTCAGCTTGAATTGTATGATTCGTATGCAATGGTGCAAGGTTTTCCACTGCCGGAAACACCTAGACAGGCTAAAGATTTTTTTGAAAAACTTGAAGAAATTCATAATCAAGCCCGTGGGAAAGTTATTTATGAAGCAAGAATGGATGAAAAAAACGAGGTGTCGGTAATATGATGAACATTTCTGTTGTTCCTAAAAAGTTTTCAGAGAACGATCCTCGTAGTTTACCGTATCATTTTCCAAACTTTCCGATTGTTAAATATGCAAAAATTATGAATGAATACAACTACTATTATGCTCTAAAAGCAGCTGAAGAAGTTGCAAATAAAAACGGCTTTTTCTTGCTGCCTACCAGCTGCATGCACTGGCAGCGCAAGGCAAAATTTACTGAAATGAATCGTAAAATAAAAGTTGGGAACTACACATTTTTTATGATGCGTGAAAACGAATTAACTGAAAGTGAACGACAAAAACTAGAAAGATATTTAGAAGAATTAAACGAATCAGCGTAAAACGCATTTAAAGGCTTATAGTAAGATTTTTCAATGTTCTAGACCCTTTTTATTAATTTGTTTCGAAATAGCCCATAGAAGCGAAAATAAGAGGAGGTTTTTCCTGTGAAATTAACTTTATCAAGCGAAGAATTGGCTGTACTTTTTACTCATATAAGTTTAATGAAAAAAAGCATTAAAAAGGGCTTTAAAAAGACATATAAAGGTGATTGGGAAGAAAAATATACTGACTATTTATCTGTTATTAAAGTTTTAGAGGATTTAATGAAAAATGAAGAAATTGAACAGGACTTTTATGATATTAGCTTAGCAGCTGAAAAATTTACAATGCTGCATAGCTTTATAAATTTCTATGTGAATGAGCTTAACAAGAAAGAGAATAACAAGGATAAGTTAAAACACGAAACAATTAAACTTATGGCAATATTAGAAAGTATTCAGATGAAAACAAACAAATTGGCTGCTAGTTAATACAAAAATAAATTTAAAATTCGAATTGGAGTTTTTAAAATGATTGATTTTTCAGGTTTAACATTGTCGTTTAATGTGAATGAACTACTTAAAGCATCAATGAATTTAATCATGATTGTCAGCCCATTTGTACTTTTGGGAATTGCTTTAATGTTCTCTAAAGAAATTATGTTTTTTCTAAAGACTTTAGTGATTAGGGAACAATATAGAAAAGACTTTATGAAAAACGATTGGAAAACAGGTGAAAAAAAATGGACTAGAAGGGATAGCGTAAGTATGGCTTGGAATGCAAGCAAATATAAAAGGTTTGGGAGAAGATAAACAAAAAAATAACGAAAGCCAGAATAGATGTCTTTGGAGGTGTATTATGAAAAAATGGAAAGAACGAATCAAATTTTTATTTAATTTTGATGAGCTTCGTTTTGTCTTTGATAAAATTATCTTGATGTTGTATTTTTTATTTGGTGGGGCTGTAGGCGGTTTAACAACCATCTTTACTTTAAAAGATGTATTAAACATCAATATTGATGAAAAATTTATTGCATTTACAATTGACGCTGTAGTAAGTTCATCGGTTCAAATATATATTATATTAGCATTTACAATGCTTGCTATTGTGTTAATATTCAGAGTGCTATTTTTAGGAATCGGAAAATTAATTGAATCAATGATTAATAAAAAACAAGTAAAAGAGGATGCTAGTTTATAGCAGCCTCTTTTCTTTCGTTTAAATATCTGTAAAACGTGGTTTTCCCGATTCCAGTAGCTTCAGATATTTCTTTAATAGAATATTCTTTACTATCGTACATTCTGTATGCCATTTCAAGTTTTTTAGGACTCTTTTTAGGTCGCCCACCATTCCTTCCTCTAGCTCTTGCAGCTTCCAGACCGCTTTTTGTACGCTCACTGATAATATCTCTATCTAATTCGGCAATACTAGCCATTATTTTAAAAATAAATTTACCCATAGCCGTTGAAGTATCAATATTTTCGTGTATTGATACAAAGTCAATTTGGTTTTGCTGAAAATATTCCATCAACTCTATTAAATGTTTCGTGCTTCTACTTATGCGATCCAACTTATAAACTACAACTTTGTCACCAGGTCGAAGGTAGTTAAACATTTCCTCCAGCTGGGGGCGATCTTTGCGCGTTCCTGTTATCTTTTCTTCGAAAATTCGCCAACATCCGTACTTTTCTAGTGCATCGATCTGCATTTCTAGTTTTTGGTCTTGGGTGCTAACGCGGGCATAGCCGAAAATCATGTAATCACTCCTTTGTTAATAAATGTTGATATAGGGTTTTGATTAAATTCTCCAAAATATTTTTATCTATTGATTTATCAAATCCTTCAACTTCAACAAAACCATGCCATTCTATAATTCTTCTAATCTTATTCAAAGATAATGTAACCGAAACAATGGCAGAAATATCATCTTCATTGCTATTTGGATGAGTTCCGTAGTAATCTTCATCGCTTAAAACAACAAAATACGAACATGGAATACAAACACTATCATCATTCAAATAATCGGTCATTTCATATTGTTCCCTACCACATTTTATGCATTTCGCCAAAGTCATCATCTCCATTAATTAAGAATGAATGTTCTTATTTAATTATACCAAAAAGGGGTAATTGAAATCTATTAGGAACTTTGATTTGGTAAAGGTTTTTGGGCCTATTTTAAATTTGTTTTTCATTCTATATAACCAAATTTCTAAAAGTTTATAAAATGGTCGTTTACGGGAATAAAAATGCCCCTCTACTCGTTTGAGTGAGGGGTAATATTGTTATCTTTAAACGATTTTACAAAAAAGTTCTATTACTTGGTTTCTGTCGTTCCAATCTGGTGTATTTCCGTCAATCTGTTTAACAAAAACAGATGAATTATTTTCTGTTTGATACTCGTTAACAACTTCTTCGCCGTTGTCTGTATTGAAAGTCCAAGTTTTGTAGACATCTTCCAGTTTGTGTTGATGATGTTCTATATTTGTCATTCTAGCATTGTTTCCTACCCAGTTTTCAATTGTTTTGATAATATTCATTTCTCATTGCCCCTTTATTTTGTAATTTTGTAGTTGGTAATCGTTATTAAGCGGTTACTAGGTCATAACGTTTTTTAAATTCTTTAAATAAATCAAAGTCAAAGCAATGATTTCTATTTTCTATTCGTAAAAATCCTTCTGGTGAAATTTCGAATTTCTTGTTATTGATAATTGCATCAATAACTGCTGAAAATGTCGGACTACTGAAAAAAGATGTTTCGCAAAATTGATATTCGTAATAGTAGCCGATTGTTTTATAACTTTCTGTTCTCACAGCAAATTCGTAATCTGCATTTTGCTCAATTTTGTACATAGGACTTGATTTTTCAAGAGTGATAATAAGACCTAATTGTTTTATTAAACTTCTTGCATCTTTTTTGTTCATTTCTAAATTTTTAAACATTTCTCATTTCCCCTTTACTTTTTAATTAAAAATAGATATATTAGCTACATAATAGTCTTTACAAAGAGTATCTACTAGGGGATTGGAAGATTATTTTAATCTTTGTTTAAAGTCTTTAATGACTTTGAATATGCCCCGCCAGATACTCTTTTTTATTTTGTAGATTCGTAATGCTCTTTAAAGTAGTCTTGGCATTTCTTACAATAACTAGCACTCACTTTACTTTTAAACGGTGATATAGCAACATTCATTTCACCGCCGCACTGGGGACAAAGCCCTTTCTTTGCTCTCTTTTTGTACAAGCGGCGTTTGTTTTCACGCCACTTGCATTTGTCAGAGCAGTATTTTTGAAATGCTATCTTCGGTTCGAAACGGTTGTTGCAATCGCTGGCAGCGCAGATGATTTTAGTCATTAGAATCATCGCTTTTCGGCTCTTCTCCATATACTTCAATCATAGTTTTCGCGGTTACAAGCCAAGTCTTTCCTGATTTCCTTACCCCTGTGCGGCTTTTTAGTTTTCCACGGGTGATAGACTGGCGCACGAATCCAGGAGTAAGCCCCCATTTTTCTTCAGCTTCTTGAGTTGTCATAACTGCTTCTAATGTCCTGACATTCTCGTACTGAAGCTCATCTTTGATTTCGTTTAAAGTAGATCTAAGTTCATCAAGTACCCACTTCTCTGTTTCAATTGTTTGCTCAATATCTTTAATTCTTTTTTCGCTGTCGTAACCAGCTATCAATTCAGATGTAGCTTTCGCTACTTCGATTTGCTCTTTGTTCGCAGCGATTAATTTTTTATACTTATCAATTCTTTCTTCTAAAACACTTTCCCAAATATCCATTTTATCTCCTTTCAGGAGCGCTGTATGCGCTCTGTTTTTAATATTCTACTTTAAGTTCTTTTACAACAACGGTAGCCGGTAAGCCGACTTTGTTTAATTGTTCAAAAGTTCTTTCGCTTACTGAGATAGTAACAGCGTTAACTAATTTATCGACAGTTTCTTTTATTTTGTTCATGTCTTTCCCCACGATGAAAACCCAAGCTTTTTTGGATTTATCAAATTTAGCACCAATTTCTTTTAGTTTTTCTTTATCGTCGAAACTTTCTTCGACTACGATTTCTAAATTTTCGCTGTTGTAGTTGCTGATTGTTGTGTAATTGTTAGAGCGACGAGGCATTTCTTTCCACACTTTGATTACTATTTCTTTGCTCATTTCTGTTCGCCCTCCCTTTTTTTAATAATTTATCTTATACTCTTATTATACACGTTTTAGTGTAATTGTATACACGTTTTAATGTAATTTTCAAAATTTCTTTTCGACAAACAATGTCAAATAAAAAAAAGCCCGCATTTAGCGAGCTAACGTTTAAAATTATTTTTTTCAGGACCAAACCATTTTTCCATAGCAGCTGAGCTTATGGTCCATTCTTTATATTTTCCTTCTGGATGTTGAAAATATTTTAGTAATCCTTGTTCAATCATGGCTTCTGTTTGTTCCCAGGCTACAGGGAACGCTGGTTTAAGTTTATTTTTAATAGTTTCCTTCTTTACATTCCAACGGTAGGCTGCTTCCGCAACCGACATGTACTTATCTATTTCTTTATCCAATATCATTTCCCCCTGTATTTATAGTTAATTTCATTATAACTCATAAACCATAAAAGGTTGAGTTTGTTTAAATTTCTTTTCGTTTCCCCTCTGGATGCTATCAAAAAAATTAAGTAAATGAAAAAGAGAGGATTAAGATTCATCCTCTTGTTTTTTAAAACTAAAATATATAATTAAGGCAATAATATCTGCGACTAATAATAGGTTTATTTTCTCTATTATACTTTCATTTTTTTGAATAAAATCAGCTATTAGATATAATTTCATGTATAGTGCGAAAATAATAATGATTAATTCAAAAATCTTATATTTTTCTAAAAAATCGATCGCTTTGCTTGTTTTTTTTGATAGTGTTTCATTTTCATCACTGTCAAACTTAAAAAATATGGGTACTACAAAATTCCACATAAAGTAAGCAACTACAATAAATGATACATCCATAATAATCATTAAATATAAGTTCATTTTACATTACCCCATTTCTATATATTCAAAATTTTATAGGAGGGGGGGAACCCCTCTTATAATGTTACAATCTCATCCACTAAATCTTTGTATCGTCTTACAAATTTATTAAGGTGTGTCTCATAACAAAAATCATGACTTTCTTTTGTAATCACATCTTGTTTAACGTTGTATGCGCGATGGTTATCTTTCTTGTTTTTCTTCTTAAACCATTCCCAAATATCGCCTTGACAAGTGAATGTTACTTCCGATTTACCACACTCTAATTTTTGAATTATCATTGATACTGTGTTTTTCATTTTGATTACCACCTTTTTATTTGTTACCCTCATTATAAACCCTAAAAGGTTATTTGTAAACCCTTTAAGGTTAATTTTTAACAAATAAAAAAAACTGGTTTAGAGAGCTTTTTAAATGTCAAAATAATCTTCAGTTTTAACATATTTACGTTAAATACTTTTCTTTTCAAACAACCCCCTGTATTATGTTGTTAAGAACCCCTATGATATCAATGTTTAAAAAGGTTGCTTTATAAGATGCATGAAGATCCCCTCCATATGATCCCGCCTAATCTTCGAGAGGATTTTTACAAGCAATATGGCATCCGAATTGAAGGGAATCTTTCACCATTAAATATGATGAGGGTTGAAGAGGAGTATGGTGGGCGCATCGAAGATGTAATCGTTGAGAGAATCTTTTTTTCAGAAAATAAGCGGATTGGGATTGGGACATTTAGTCCATCCGATCCAAAATCACAGGATATTGCCGATTTAACAGGAAGCATCGACTTTTCCACGATTGCCGAATTCGGCTCTGAATCAGATCCACGCGCCTACCGTTTTGACGGCGAACTGAATAAAGCAAACCGTGGGATGATGGAATTCCAAGAGATGTTAAAATGTGATGAAAAGTTTCTATGGCATTTGCTCTCATTAACGCAAGAAGGGAATTTCAAAGCAGGCCGTTTTGCATTGATTAGTGCAGATGAATTAATTATCGCTCATACAAATGAAGCGGAATACCGCTCGTTTATCTCCAATAAGAAAAATGAAGCGTTGCACTCTCGAATTATCGTCATGCCTGTTCCTTACAACTTAAGCTATAGTGAGGAAGAGCGGATTTACGAGAAAATGATTAATGAAAGTGAAATGGCCCATGTTCATATTGCCCCGCATACTTTAAAAGTCGCTGCTATGTTTACAATTTTAACCCGTTTGAAGGATTCTAAAAAAGGTGGGATAGACCTTGTAAAGAAAATGAGGCTTTATGATGGAGAAATTATCGAAGGTTTTAATGATGTTGATGTTGAAGAAATGAGAAGAGAGCATGTGGATGAAGGAATGAAGGGGATTGACCCGCGCTATGTCATCAACCGCATCTCTTCAGCTATTATTCGCAAGGACGCCCCATCAATCAATGCATTGGACGTGTTACGCTCGTTGAAGGATGGTCTAGATCAGCATGCATCGATAACAAATGAAGATAGAGAACGATTCATGAATTTCATTTCTGTTGCCCGCAGGGAGTATGACGAAATTGCAAAGAAGGAAGTTCAAAAAGCGTTCGTATACTCATATGAGGAATCAGCTAAAACATTAATGGATAATTATCTCGATAATGTAGAGGCATTTTGTAATAAAAACAAGATTCGCGATCCATTAACTGGTGAAGAAATGAATCCAGATGAAAAATTAATGCGTTCAATTGAAGAGCAAATCGGAATCTCTGAAAATGCGAAAAAAGCATTCCGTGAAGAGATTCTTATCAGAATTTCAGCCTATGCCCGTAAAGGAAAGCGCTTTGACTACAATTCACACGAAAGACTCCGTGAAGCCATCCAGAAAAAGCTGTTTGCAGATTTAAAAGATATTGTAAAAATTACAACATCATCGAAAACACCGGATGAACAGCAGCTTAAGAAAATCAATGAAGTTGTCGCAACTTTGATTGATGAATATGGCTATAATTCAACATCGGCGAATGAACTGCTACGGTATGTGGGAAGCTTGTTAAATAGATAGAAAATGGAGAGATGAAAAAGCATCTGCGCTGGAGCGGATGCTTTTTGGTGTGGTGATATATTATAAAGTTCATAATTCATTCAATTATTTTGTAAATCGACTCACCAGAAGTGGAAAAAAGTACATTAAAATATATGTAAAATCATTGCTTTTATAAATAATGTAGGAAGGGGAATTGAAATGAAGATTTTAATAGTTTTTACTTCTTCTCATGGGACTACTGAAAAAGCAGCATATATACTGAGCACCCTTTTGGATGGGGAAGTAGATATAGTTGATTTACGTGTAAATGCATCTCAAGATGTAATGGTATATGATGCAGTTATTATTGGTGCATCTATACATGCAGGTTCTATTTCACGCAAAGTAAAACATTTTATAACAAAAAATCAGGACGAATTAGCTTCCAAAAAAATTGGCCTTTTCCTTTGCTGTATGTGGGAAGGAGAGGTTGCTCAAGAACAGTTTGAACAGTCATTTCCTAAACAGTTGCGGGATCTTTCGGTATCCAATGGACTATTTGGTGGTGAATTTATTTTCGAGAAGATGAATTTCATCGAAAAGCAGATTGTCAGAATAGTGAATGGTGCAACAGAAGATGTATCAAAGCTTGATGTTGAATCAATTAAGGTCTTTGCAAATAAATTTAATGCTGTTATCCCTTGTGGAGTTTAATTAATGTAGTGAGTCAGCTACATTTGGCTGTTTTTTTCCTTTACGATTTCCTTGATTAATTTCTTTGGTAACTTCATGTTGAAAAATCCTCCTTAGCAAAAATTATTTATCCTAATTCTTGCAAAGGAGGATGCACTTCAAACTTTTTTACACAACTTTTGCCGCACTGTCCATGAAATTTTTCATGCGCCTACTTTATTCCCAAAATTTCATTGAGTTTTTCTCAGCTTTACCGTAGTCATCAATGTTATCAATTTTCTCATAGAGTTGGTGAATTAAGTTTTCATCTTTTCCAAGTTTTAGTTGTGCAACACTCGAACTCCATCGTTGACCTCTATTGAAAGGACATACATACATGCAAACGCTACAATCTGTACCACATTCACTCCAGTATCGATAACATTTTTTTTGATCGATAACCCAGCGTAAATAATGATTAGCACCAGTTTCATCGATAGCGGTCTTTCCTTGCCCCCCTTTAGAAAGTGCTCCAGCTGGACATTGTCTAGCACATTTTTTACATGATTCACAAAATTCAATAATACCATAATTTTGCGGTTTATCTGTGCTCATTGGTAAATCTGTTATAATCTTTGCAATTCTGATTTTTGCTCCTAACTCTGGGTGGATTAGTTTTCCACTTCTACCCATTTCACCTAATCCAGCATCAATTGCTAAAGGGATACTTAATGCAGTACAGTTAATACTAGGGATTGCATTATAGCCAAGTGATTTAATAAATCCCGCAATATTCAATGTAAGGTTGGTTAAGTCTGCGTATGCTTTTACACTAGCAGCCCTAGCTAACATGGTTGGTGCATATTTTAATGATTCATTATCCATATCTATCAAGATGACAACGGCATATTTCATACTAGCAGGAATGATTCTTGTGCCATCTTCCAGTTTTGTAGGCTTTATAATATTCTCATATTCAGGATTTTCATCTGAAAATCGAAGTGGAAAACTCTCTTTTTTCTCATTATCATACCAATGGGAATACACCCATCTTCGATTAATTTCAGTTATGCCAACAGCACTTGCTCCAAATTTAATGGCAGCTTTTTTTACAATTGCTGCCATTTCCTCCTTAGAGGGTAATTCAACTTTTGGCTCCTCGGACTTTGCGTTTGACCAGGAATTAGCGGGTTGATCACATAGATTAAGTCCAAATTCTAGAGTCTGCAATTGGTTCATTATTCCTTGATAATAGGCATAATCGAATAAAGAATACCCAGCTTTCTTATTTTTTATATGTTCCTTCAATGATGAGGACATTTTCTTATCATTTTCAATCATTTCATCATTCCATAGAGCTCTAATTAATAAATTATTTTTTTGATCAAAGCGCTCGTATTCTTCATCAACTTCGTATATTTCAGTTAATGATTGGCTTTTATTGTTATTCATTTTATTCACCTCATATCCTAGGGATTTTTAAAAAGTAAAGAAGGTATAAGTTTGGCTGGCACTTTTCTAATTACCCTAGCATTTTGTAGCCCACTGTTGGAATCGTTTGAATAAAGCCCTTCTCACTTTCCTTAATAGGTACTTTTTTTCGTAATCTCGCAATGCAAACTCTCAAGTAGTGGGTTTCATTTATATAATCCTGCCCCCATATATGACTTAATAAGTATTCGTGAGTCAATACACAGTCCAGATTTTTGGCCAGCTCAACTAACAAATTAAATTCAGTTGGAGTAAGTGAAACTTTTTTATTCTCATACATTACTTGATAATTGGTTAGATGAATATATAAAGCTCCAACTTGAATGACCGGCTCATTTACAGCAATTGTACTTTTACTCCTCCTAAGGACAGCTTTTACTCTTGCGATAAGCTCATTAATATCAAAGGGTTTAATAATATAATCATCAGCCCCTAATTCAAGTCCTTGAATAACATCTTGAGAAGCCCCTTTTGCAGTTATGATAATGATGGGGACGTTAGAGTATTGTCTAATTTTTTCAATACATTGAAGTCCCGACATTTTCGGAAGCATTAAATCCATTAATATTAAATCAGGAAGATGCTCTTCATACGAATCTAAGGCTTCAAGACCGTCATGAGCTAAAAAAACAGTATATTTACTTGCAACTAAATTTGCACGAATAAACCTCATAATTTTATGATCATCTTCAACAACTAATATGCGTTCTGACAATTTCTCTTTCACCTTCTAACGATGGGTATTGAAAAATGAAAGCTACTTCCGTATCCTTCACAACTCTCTACCCAAATCTCACCATTGTGTGCAGTAATAAAACCTTTACAAATAGCTAGACCAAGCCCAAAGCCGGCGGTAGCATCATTTGGATTCTTTTGATAATATTTCTCGAATATTTTATCAAGATTTTCCTTTGGGATGCCTTTTCCATTATCTTTAACTGTAATTTGAATATGATGGTCAAAGCTCTGAATCTCTATATGAATGGAAATATTTCCTGAATTATGTTTAAAAGCATTGTCTATTAAATTAAAAACTACTTGTATGATTCTTTGCTCATCGATTTCTATTCGTTCTTTTTTCGTAAGCATATCGATTGAAATTTGGTTGAACTTTTCTTTGTAACGTTTTTTAAGTTGTGCAGTAAGGTTTCTCACAAAAACTTGAATTGTTAAGAGTGTTGAATCCAATCTTAATGCCCCTGCATAAATTTTGGAAAAGTCCAATAGTTTACCAATTAAATCGTTTAAACGATCTGACTCCTCATAAATATCCTCTAAAAATAATATTTGGTCCTCTCTCGGCCAAACGATATCAGTCCTTAATAAGGCACTCGCATTTCCTTTAATGCATGTTAAAGGCGTACGGAGTTCATGACTGACAGTTGCTATCAGGTCGTCCTTCAACCTATCCGATTCTTTATATCGAGTGAAATCACTTACAATAATTCCCCAAGTGAACGATGTATGAGATTTTTCTAAAGGGTATTTTTTAATGCGTAGATATTTATTTGATTTAGTTTCAATAAAAAAACGGTAATGGATAACTGAATCATTTTGTAAAGTATCTATTGCGAGCCTTGTGTTTAGCTTATCTTTAGATATTGTTATTAACTGATTGAAAAATTGATCAATATCATAATCTGTCCACGACTTCCTCGATTCAATTAAACTATTTAGTTTTCGATTCCAAAAAAATATACTTTGATTGTTTATAACCATTATCCCTTCTGCAAAGCTGTCAAGAATCATTAAAGAACTCTTTGATAGTCTTTTCGTGTTCGTATTGATTAACTCGTTATCGATTGCCAAGCCCACTTGATTCATAATGATTCTTAAAGAAGATAAATCTTCGTTAGATAGGATGGCATCCCTTTTACCAATTAGTATAAATGTGCACCTTATGTCTACATCATAGGAAAGGTGTAAAGAGGTGCTATAGTGATGACAGTCTTCCCCCCTATTAGAAGTAAGTATGTCATGCTTGAAGTTTCTAATTTTACGATTTGTATGAAAGCAAGCTGAGAATTTCTCTGATTCAAAGTAATTTTTGTACTTTTGAAAACGATTAGGGTGGCTACATGACAATACAAATGTCTCGTCTTTCGTATTTTTTATAAAAATAGCAGCCAAATCGAATTGTGAATCCTCGACAATTGTGATTAATGTCTCTTGGAGAATGCATGTGCAGCTTGGTGACATTGTGAGCATTTCTGAAAGTTGCTCAATCAGTTGTAGATTAAATTTGGACAACCAACTTCATCTCCTATTTTCCCTACGGTTAGTTCCTTTAAGCCTGTTTAAATCTTACAGGCAGGAATATTTCGGATTCTACTATTATCATATTAACATATTAGGTCTTAGCATAAACCCCATATGAATGAGTCTTTTATGAATTAATTTTCACAAATTCACCATTTTTTTTTAACATTTTTTTTATATTTATCACCCTTCTTTAACATTTTTTTAATGAATCATAAGATAATCTGATAATAAAGTAATTGTTTTATTACTTTTAAGATTTTATGAAGTATTTTGATTAGCAAAAGCTCTTTGTCGTTGGGAGGGGGTTCTTGATTAGTCGTTTAAAAAGGTACTTTTAAAATTACGAGTTGTATAGAGATGGAGGTGTGAATATGAATAAGACTTTTCAATGGATACTCTTTTTAGTAATTGGTGTCGTCTTAGGCTTTATGGGTTCTCTTTTATTTAATGGCGGAGAAAAAACATCTACGGAACCGCCGCTACAAACAGAAACTGCAACATCTACAAAACCAGCTGAACCGACTGAACCAACAGATACGGCTGGAAATAATGCTGATACGGAACAACCTAATTTAGCAGAGCATACAGATAATGTCTTATTTAAAAAAGGATGTATCGCATGCCATGCTGT
>DUSF01000028.1 GCA_012842745.1 Bacillus sp. (in: firmicutes)
AGAACCCTTCCAAGCGTTACCTTTTCATTTGATTCTTCGATATAATCCTTCAATTCCATAAGGAATTGCCTAGTCTTTACCGGATAAATGTGACCATACACCATTTAAACTAGGAACATTTCGCACCACAATCGCGCCCGATTGCGGAAGATTAAAACATGGTAGTAAATAACTGCAAAATTATCTACAATTTGTTGAACAAAAACTCTATTACTCATGCAGTTTACAAACAAACTCATCAAACGAATCCGTTATAGAAAAAATTGCTTCCTCATAAATTTTCATAATGTAACTAAAAGCTAAAATAAATTTTTTAAGACTCTTGTTTTCTTTCACTTTTAAATACAAAAAAATATAATGATATTCGAAAGGTACTAAATGATTAGAAAATACGCAAAATCCTTCTCATTGTTTTAGAGAACTAGATTGCCCATCGTCTTTTAAGTATTTATTCTGTTCACTTTCCAGAAAAAAATGAAATGACTCCGACAACCACTAAAAATGCAAAAAGTATAAAAATTACAAGTTGCCATTTTGGCTGCGTACTTTTTTTTCTTTTCACTTTTCCCTTGTTAACGGATGTAATTAATCCCATAAATTCTGTTAACTGTTCTTCACAAAATATACGGGTAGGAAAAATTAGAGCAGAATTAGGTGTTATAAAAAGGTATACATATCTTTTCGTTTTCAAAACTTCAACAATGGTTGACCATTTGTAAGATGCTTGGATCTCATCAGATACAAAAGAAAGTCCATTTTTATTAATGGTATAAGTTCTTTTGCCATGTTTTTCTGCATTTTGCTTTCCACTGTACACTGTACTTAACAAAATAAAGATAAAACTAAAGAAAGGCCCAAAAAATATGATCAATCCTATTGAAGGCCCCTGTGTAATTAAGATGATAATTCCCAAGAAAAATAGTAGACCACCCATCAAAATTAATTGTTGCATCTTTTTCCACAGATAATGTAGGGTAAACCAAAAGAAATCTTTTGACTCCAATTCGACTCTTATTATGGTACTATCCAACTCTTCATTTAAAATATTTTCCATGTAGTTAATCCCCCTTTGTAATTAAAACTGGTAATGGTAGCAAAGTATTTTTCAGCAGGGACGAAAGTTTCTTAAGCAAATCCTGCTTCTTTAGGTTGTTTAATAACTTTCGAGCTTTGGTGACAACTTTTCCTTTTTTCTTTTTCGTTTTCTTTAGCGAAGCAGTGACTTTTTTCTTTGCTGTTTTTACCTTATTTTTGATTTTGTTCGCTGCTTTTTTTACAGCCTTGACCTTCTTTTTAACTTTTCCAGCAAAAGGAATACTTCCGAGTAGGCTTAAGGCCGCGCCTTTCCATTTCGATTTTTAGCCAAGGCTGCCACCCCCCAGCCACAGGAATCATTCCTGCCACATCTATTCCTAATTTAAGGACCCGCATCCTCATCATCTTCTGCTCCATCTACCTGTACAGAGCCTTTGGTCAACCCTTCCATTTTGACTACATTCGGATATCGGTGATTCCATCCATTACGATGCTACTCGAATCACATGTCATGCGGATGGACTCTCCTGCCTTGAAGTGGATGGTTTCGCTAGAAATCTCCAGGTCTTTTTCTGCTTGAACACGAATCGGATGCGAGCTTTTGATTTCAATACCGGCTTCCGCATCAAGCTTTAGGTAGATGGAGCCTTCCTTCGCAGTAAACATGACATCACTCGGACCCATTTTCATTTCCTTGCCGTGGTTCGTTCCCCAATACTTGGTGTGGGGGTCCGCTATTTTCGGATTGGTGGCTCCACCTTGACGGACTGAACTTGTGGCGATGGCTCTTTCCTCCTGTTAACTCGGAAAATAAAGCTGAACCGTATCGCCCAACTCGGGCATCCAATAGATTCCGCTATTTCCTTCGGCTGTATACAGTGTGGAATAGGGAAACCAGGTGGCTTCGTGATTCAATCAATTCTGCCAAACTGGTCAACCTTTGCGGTTGAATAGAAGTAAAGTATTGTCCCCTTACTTCTAACTTTAGAGTATTTTATAAATCAGCTATTATTGACCAAAGTGAAAACAAAGCTCCAAACAAAAATATCACACCACCAACTCTATAGATTGCTATGATAAGCCCGCTTACTTTTGGTATCATATTTGGAAATGAATTATAAAAAAATTCGTGATATTGTTTAGGCTTAAAAATAGAGATGTAACTACACAATGCAAATATAATTAAAGCTACATACTTCAAACTTATTTCTCCCTTATACATCATAATTAAAAGCAAATAAAATACATTACCCTTTTATCATCTTGCCCACAATCCCTTTAACGCACTAAAAATACAAATAAGTTACTAATTACAGATCACTAGTGTTGCGTTAATTTAATTTCACTATTAAAAATACTCAAAATGTTCAATTTTATTATTTTATGCAAAGAAAAAGTCCTTTATAATGGATAAGTCAGGTGGTAACCCGTCCAAATCCACTA
>DUSF01000029.1 GCA_012842745.1 Bacillus sp. (in: firmicutes)
TTATATCCATAAATCGCCAATTGATATGGCGAAAGTAAAAAGGAAACGCAAGTGTCGGTGGCAAATATACTTTGTCACCGACACTTGCGTTTCCGAAATCACCGTCATTAAAAATGACTACTGACATGATATGCCGTTAACACCTTTAAACCTTACTGGTACACTTAACGATAACACAGTAAATCTAACATGGGATAGTGTCATTGGAGCTTCATCATACAATGTTAAAAGAGCCTCAACACCAGGAGGCCCATATACTACCATTGCAGATAATATAACAACAACCAATTATACTGATTCACCATTAACAACAAGCGATACCATTTATTATGTTGTTTCAGCAGTAAATGCCAATGGTGAAAGTGAAAATTCAAATGAAGTTTCAATAACCTTGAGCGAACAACCAATTGAAAATGGTAACGGATTACTTATAATAACAATGGTAAATGGATTACAAAAAGAATATCAGCTCTCGATGAGCGACATTAATTCGTTTATAAAATGGTATGATGGTAAATCAAATGGTTCTGGAAAGGCATATTATACCTTTAATAAAGCGGTTAATGGTGTCCCATATAAGGCGAGAAAAGAAAACATTGTTTTTGATAAGATAATGGTTTTCGAGGTTTTAGAATACTAATTTATAAAAATTAAAAATTGTAAGATTAAGTCACTCAATCGAGTGGCTTTTTATTTTGCTCAATGACTAAAGTTTGCCCCGAACTGATCGAGGCTACATTTTAAAAGGTCGGTGATTTTATGACAATTGAAATAGGGGTATTATTTACAGTTATATCATTGGTAGTTGGTCTATTGGGTTATCAGTTAAATAGACAAAAAACTCAACTAGAACAGCAGAAAGAAATAAAAATAGATTCTCAGCAAGATGCCAGAATTCAGGCGCAGCTCGATTATATCGGGAAAGGGGTTGATGATATTAGAATTGACCTCAAGGCTAATGAAAAACAAATGGTAGCTTTAGGAGAACGCGTTACAAGGGTTGAAGAATCAGCGAAAGCGGCGCATAAGCGAATTGATAAGCTAGGTGATCATAATGATTAGCGTTGAATTTAAGCGCAAGAAAAGGCCTAAGACGGAGTTTTCAAAGAAGCTGCTTTACGTCATATTTTTCGTAACAGGAATTATCATAGCTTTTACGCTTGCTATCGTATGGCGAACAGGAGACACTACGCCCCTGTCTTATTTAATTCCTGCCATTTTTGCTGAAGTTGCGACCGCGACAGGATTTTATTACTGGAAGGCAAAGAAGGAAAATGAGATTAAATTAAAGCGCATTTACAGTGAAAATATTGAAATAGAGGAGGATGAGGCATTATGAAAATTGATATAAAACGAAAATTGGCAAGCAGAAAATTTTGGGCTTTAATCGCTGGATTCGTAGGCTCAATATTAGTCGCTTTAAATGTTACCGAAAACAATATTGCTCAAGTAACGGCGGTCATAACTGCATTCGGAAGTGTGGCCGTTTATATATTGGCCGAAGCTTCAGTTGATAAAGCTTCAATAAACGCAAAGGATGATGAAGCTGACATTTATTGATGAGATTGCACCACATGCCCAGCGTATTTCAAAAGAGTTTAATATTCTCGCTTCGCTTATCATAGCGCAGGCCATACACGAATCCAATTGGGGCAAGAGTGGATTAGCCTTCAAAGGAAAAAATCTTTTTGGAATCAAAGGAAACTATAAGGGCCAATCAGTAACTATGCCAACATGGGAGCATGTCAACGGCAAAGATGTTAAAGTAAACGCAGCCTTTAGAAAATATCCTAGCTGGTACGAGTCGCTTTACGATTTAGCAAATCTGTATAAAAACGGCGTATCATGGGACCGAAACAAATACAAAAAAATGATTGGTGAGACCGATTACAAAAAAGCATGTACAGCGGTGCAAGCAGCTGGCTATGCTACTGACCCAAACTACGCGAGCAAGCTAATTAAAACTATCGAGTCTAACAATCTAACAAAATACGATAAAAAGGAGACGGTAAAATTGTATAAGCCAAGTATCAAGACTTTATCGGACGTGACCGAAAAAGTGCTAAATGAAATTTCTGACGAAAAAAAGCATGGAAGTAAGGCCATCGACAAATCATGGCTGACTAAATTTAAAAAGGGCGAACTTACTGACAGCGATGCAATCGGGTTAATTTTTGTTGCAATCGACCGAGGGATTTTAAAATAATTGTAGGACGGAATCAAAAAAAGTGTATGATTATAATGAAAGATTAAGATACCCCCTTCTCGCATGAGGCAGGGGGTATATCAATTCTTTATTAGACTGATCAGATCATAAAAGAAGTACGTTCTGTTTCTCACTCTTTCATCCGAGAATAGTATTTTGTTTTCTTCTAATAGATTAAGGTATCTTCTACAGGTAGGTTCGTTAATTCCAGTTAAATGTGATAATAATTTTACGTTAATAACAGGATGCATTATTAATGTATCAATAACACTTTTCATGTTACTGCTATTAATAAGTCTGTTTGACTTTTCTAGAGTTTCTTCGTAAAGGCCATTAACTCTAACTAAGGTTGTTTTATTTTTATCAGCTTGAATCTTAATACATTCTAAGAAAAATCTAATCCATTGGTTCCAATCTTTTTTGTATCTTGTATCGTTTAAATATCTATAGTATTTATGTTTATCTTTCTCCAAAGTATCACTGATAAAAAAATTTGGGAAACTGATTAGTTTTACATCATAAAGATATAATGGAATTAAAATACGTCCGATTCTTCCGTTTCCATCTAAAAAAGGGTGAATCGTTTCAAATTGAGCGTGTATGATAGCGACTTTTATCAGTGGATGTAGTTCATCCGCATCGTCATTAATATATTTTTCGAGATTACTTATTGCCAGCGGTACTATTTGCGGCTCGGGAGGAATAAAGGTAGCTGTTTCAATCGTGCATCCTTCTGGCCCGATATAATTCTGTGTCGTCCTATATGACCCAGGGTTGCGATTACCACCTCTTACGTTTCCGGATAAAAGTATTTTGTGAAGTAATTGAAATAACCTAGTTGATATTGGAATCCTTTTTAACTCTTTTATCGCTTCCTCTAATGCTCTAAAGTAATTCATCGCTTCCCTAATATCAACAGTTTCTTCTTTCCCTTTTGTGTCAGCTTCAAACATTTCTTCAAGCGTTACCTGCGTACCTTCAATTTTAGTTGACTGAACAGCTTCTTGATACATTACAGGACGAAGAAATGTATTTGATGGTAGCTTGGAATGCTCAAGCAAGGTTTGGTAAGACGCTAAGCTGGAAGCGGCATCAGTTAAATTTCTTATATGGATGGAATAATCAAATACTTCTAATGACAATGGTAATTCGTCAGGTATAAATGGTTTTCTTTTCAATACGTTCACCGCCTTTGTGTTCAAGAAAAGTGTTTTTTTGTTAACATTATATCATTTTAAAGTAAGTTGTATACATAAAACTTAAAAAAATGTAAGTATGTCTACCGTTGTAAGAAGTAACCACACTCATTCGAGCGTGGCTTTTAATTTTAATTCTTCTTCTCGTATTTGCAGCATTTCTCTAAATTCCTCAATATCGTCTAATGTAGCAAGGTTACGGATAAAACTACGGGCACGAGAACGGTCGCTTAAATACTTAGCATGTTCTTTGTTCTTTTCCTGCCACTTTTTATTTGCCACTGTTTGTTTTTTCGTCATTTAGCTTATCCCTTTCTTTAATCAATTTATTTCTTGTCCTTCTTAGAAACAGATACCGAACACCAAAAATCAGAATGAGTATCCATATGATTATCAGTAATATTTCCATATCGTTTATGCTATACTTAGGATGAGAGGGAGGGTTAACCTCCTCTTCTCAATTTTTTAATTTCTAGCTCTAGCTTTTTGATTTCTAATTTCGTCTTTCGGTTTGCCAGCCAGAGTTGACGAAGTGTTAGAATCGAAATCGTTAGAGCTATTATTTTTCCTAAGATAACCACTTGTTCACCTCTTTTCTATACTATTATTATACTATGCATAGTAACAAAACGCAAGTAATTCCTAGTTTTATTCAATAAAAAAAGCCCACATCGGGCTTTACATACTCCAGAAATCATCATAATCCACATTGTATCCTGCCTTTTTTAAAGTTTTAATAATTTTATTTGCATTATTCAAGGACGGCCTGTTTTCTGTTAATTTAGAAATTCTGCTAATTGTATTTTTGTTAACTCCACTTTCTTTTGATAAATCCTCCTGTGTAATTGAGTTCTTATCTAAAAACTTTCCAAACTTTGATCGTGATTTTCCTAGCCCAAACATGCGCATTTTACCTCCATTTAAACTTTTAAATTTATCTTTGACAACATTTCTTTATCTTAATCACAAAATTGTTACTTTGTATAAAAAGTGTGGAATATTGGACAACCAGTGCTAAATATCTTTTAGCAAGGCACCAAAAACGGTGCCACATAAAAAGGAGTGGTGTCATTTGATAGGTACTATGTGGAGACCGGCTTTACGATGTGATTCAACTTATAAAAACTACATTGATTCGCTTCATGAAAACACGATACTAGATAAAAACCAAATCATGCGATTAATGATGTTCGTTGCAGCTCATTCAGAAGATTTTATACAGATTATCACAGAGTATAAGAGAGATGGTGTCACCAAGCTTCCTTTAGTGCCCTGGCAAAGTTGGGAAGATGCTCTATGGTTAAATCAAACATACAAGTCTAAACAGTCTACAGCCATTAACAACATCATTGAAAATAAAGAAATTGCAGTAAAAAAGATTGATGGTGTCATTAAGGTTGAAGTGTCCTCCCTTTTTTAAATCACTGTTACATTGTTACGCAATTGACATTGGTAATCGTCATGAAAACTTGAGAGGAGTTGATAAAAATCATGATAGAAAGGAAGGGCCTTGGAGGAAAGAAAGTTAATCGCGTGAACGTTTCCCTGTCCAATAGTTACGATACAAAGTTAAAACGACTTGCTACAGCATGCAATATGAGACCTACCAGTTTAGCGTCTCTTTTTATTGAGCTTAGCCTCGACTCAACAGAGCTTATTGCATCATTACAGGACCGATTCAACATCCATAACTCGTATAGGGTATTGCCACTTGAAGATTACTCGACAGGCGAAATTGAGCTTGTCCTATCAGAAAAGGAGTGATAGCTTGCTGTTAGATTATCGTGACTTTATTGTAGGGGCCATTAGTGTTATGTTTACCTATGCTTTATTCAAAGGCAAAGATGAAGATGATGAAGAATTAGACAACGAAGATGACGATGGTGAATTTACTGGAAAGCATGTAACTATGAGCTGCCAAACTTGCAGGAAGCTTAAAAAGCATCGTGAAGTAGAGCATAATTTATTTCAGTGTACAAAGTGTAAGAGGCATGTAGATTTAAGATAGAGTCACAATGTCCGACTTTTGTCCGACTATTTGTTATGAACTATTGTATTTTATTTTAGATAAAGCTAAGAAATTATTAAAATATCAATCTTGTTTTCTATTGTTTTGTCTGATATTCTTTAGTTATATTGGGGGTTCGATTCCCTCCGAGGGCGCTAATTTAATTGCACGTATAACATTTTTCCATATTAATTCACCTCAATAAATATCTTTCTTCTTTTTTTTCGGAATTCCTTTTTAAAATTTAATTGTGACCAATAAAATATAAAGAAGCTACGGAAAAGATGCTAATAATCTCGGTAAGGGAGCCACAATTGATGAAACAGCCGATACATGTAAATTTGTATACGAGGACCGTTTGTCCGCTCTGTGATAAAGCGAAAGAAGAGTTGCTAGATCTAACAAATGAATTTCCGCTCGTAATTCATGAAATCGATATATATGAGGATGATGAATTGCTTGAAAAATATCAGCTTATGATTCCAGTTATTGAAATAGATGGAAAAGAAGTTGATTATGGAATGGTTGCAAAAGAAACAATAAGAGATTATCTAATGTTAAAATTTAGTAATATTTATTGAGTTATGAGAATATTCCTGCTAAAATACAATTTATAGTAGGAGTTTTTTTTACCGTTAATGGGACAAAAAATGTATATGCGGGACATAATTAGTCCAAATTGGTAAAAAAGCAACTAAGGGGAAGTCCTAATGGAAACTGTTTTAAAAATTCAACAAAAGTTATTACCTGACCTACTTGAAATTATGCATGGGCGCTATCGAATTTTAAAGTATATCCGTCTTATGGAGCCAATCGGGAGACGACTTTTAGCAGCCCATTTAGGGATGACAGAACGGACTCTTCGGGCTGAGATTGTTTTTTTAAAAGAGCAGGGTCTTGTAAATGTTTCAACAGATGGTATGAGTGTAACCCTTGAAGGTAGGCATTTATGTAAGCAGCTGGAGCCAATTATGAAAGAGATTTCAGGGTTAAAAGGATTAGAGCAGCAATTGAAATCTGTATTGGATATTGAAGAGGTTATCGTTGTTGCAGGAGATAGCGATGAAAATGACTTAGTAAAAAAAGAAATGGGTAGGGCCTGTGCAATCTGTATGAAGAAAAACTTTACCTCGAATAATATTATCGCAATTACAGGTGGGTCGACCCTAGCAACAGTTGCCGATATGCTGACACCTGACGCCGAAGGCCGGGATTTATTGTTTCTTCCTGCTAGGGGCGGATTAGGTGAACATGTTGAAAACCAAGCAAATACAATTGTTGCTAAAATGGCTGAAAAAACTTTCGGACAATATAAACTCTTGCATGTTCCTGACCAAGTGAGTGATGATGTGTACGCATCCCTTATCAAAGAGCCTGCTATAAAAGAAATTGTCGAGACGATGAGTAAAGCAAGCATGGTTGTTCATGGAATTGGAGACGCTATACCAATGGCGAAACGGCGTAAAACGGACTCGAAAACTTTTCAAAAAATTTGTAATGGACGTGCAGTTGGTGAAGCCTTTGGCTATTATTTTAATGAAAATGGTGAAATTATCCATAAAGTAACAACAATCGGCTTCCAACTAGAATTTTTAGAAAGAGTGCCATGTGTGATTGCGGTAGCAGGTGGATCCTCAAAAGCGCAGGCCATTCTTGCAGTGCAGAAGCAAAGCCGAGGGCAAAAAACAACCTTAATAACAGATGAAGGTGCAGCAAAATCTTTAATTCAGAAGCAATCCTTTTTAAAATAAAAGGTATTTATAAGGAGGAATAAGATTATGGCAGTTAAAGTTGGTATTAACGGATTTGGAAGAATAGGTCGTCATGTTTTACGGGCGGCAGTTCATAATCCGAATATTGAGATTGTGGCTATAAATGATTTAACCGATGCGAAAATGCTTGGGCATTTACTTCAATATGACTCTGTTCACGGAACTTTTGAAAAAAAGGTGGAAGTGAATGGCAACAATATCGTTGTAGATGGAAAAGAAATTATTGTGAAAGCGGAGCGGGACCCCGCAAATTTAGGGTGGGGTGACCTTGGAGTAGAGGTTGTTGTCGAATCGACGGGTCGTTTCAGAAAACGCGAAGAAGCTGCAAAACATTTAGAAGCTGGTGCAAAGAAGGTTATAATTTCGTCACCTGGCAAGGATGAAGATGTTACAATTGTGATGGGTGTTAATGATGATAAATATGATCCAGCGAATCATCACATCATTTCTAATGCATCTTGTACAACGAATTGCTTAGCACCATTCGCAAAGGTTTTACATGATAAATTTGGTTTAAAACGTGGGATGATGACAACTATTCACGCCTATACGAATGACCAGCAAATTTTAGATTTACCACATAAAGATTTTCGTCGTGCCCGTGCAGCAGCGGAATCTATTATTCCAACAACAACAGGGGCTGCAAAGGCGGTTGCCAAAGTGTTGCCTGAACTAGAAGGAAAGCTTAATGGTATGGCGATGCGTGTGCCAACTCCAAACGTCTCATTAGTCGATCTTGTGGCCGAACTTGAGAAAAACACAACAGCAGAGGAAATTAATGCTGCGTTAAAAGAAGCATCTGAAGGAGCATTAAAAGGTATTTTAGAATACAGCGAGTTGCCGCTCGTATCGAGGGATTATAATGGTGCACCAGCTTCATCAACGATTGATGCTTTATCAACGATGGTCATTGATGGAAATTTAGTGAAGGTTGTTTCTTGGTACGATAATGAAACTGGTTATTCTTATCGTATCGTTGATTTAATTGACTTTATTACTAAAAAAGGATTGTAAAATTTCTAACTTTTTCACAAAAAATGTTAAGAACAATAGTGAACTGTTGGCAAGGAAAGTTTATAATAGTATAGGAAACAGAGGGAGAAAAAAGGTAACAAGCCCAATGGCTGGTAATTTACAAATGGCTTGTTAACTTTTCTACATGTAGTGAACTTGTAGAATCCCTCTTTTCAGTATTTGTATAACCGCTTATTAAGAGAAAAAGGAGGCCGCAAACAATATGAATAAGAAATCGATACGGGATATCGATGTAAAGGGGAAAAAGGTATTCTGTCGCGTGGATTTTAATGTGCCGATGAAGGATGGGCAAGTTACAGACGATACGCGAATCCGAGCAGCGATACAAACGATTCAATATTTAAGTGAACAAGGGGCTAAAGTAATCCTTGCTAGTCACTTAGGTCGACCGAAAGGAAAAGTTGTCGAGGAAATGCGCTTGAGTGCGGTCGCCACAAGATTAAGTGAGTTAATCGGAAAACCGGTGAAAAAGACGGATGAAGCATGCGGCCCTGAAGTTGAACAAGCTATTAGCGAGCTTCAGGATGGTGATTTACTTTTATTGGAAAATGTTCGCTTTTATCCTGGGGAAGAGAAAAATGATCCTGAATTAGCACGTGCATTTGCAGCATTAGCGGACGTTTATGTGAATGATGCGTTCGGTGCTGCCCACCGTGCTCATGCATCAACTGAGGGAATCGCTCATTATCTTCCAGCAGTTGCCGGCTTTTTAATGGAAAAAGAGCTTGAGGTTTTAGGCAAAGCATTATCAAACCCAGAGCGACCATTTACAGCCATTATCGGTGGTGCGAAGGTAAAGGATAAGATTGGTGTTATTGATAATCTTTTAGAAAAAGTAGATAATCTCATCATTGGCGGTGGACTTGTCTTTACGTTTATAAAAGCGCAAGGCCATGAAATTGGCAAGTCGCTATTAGAAGATGATAAAATTGAGTTAGCAAAATCTTTTATAGAAAAAGCCAAGGAAAAAGGCGTCAATTTCTTAATGCCAGTTGATGCTGTAGTTGCAAATGAATTTTCGGCAGATGCTGAAGCAAAAGTAGTCGGCATTGACGAAATTCCAGCTGATTGGCAAGGGCTTGATATTGGGCCGAAAACAGCTGAAAAGTATCGTGATGTCATTCAAAGCTCTAAGCTTGTCATTTGGAATGGACCAATGGGTGTGTTCGAATTTGAGAAATTTGCCAATGGAACAAAAGGGGTTGCTGAAGCTTTAGCAAATGCTGAAAATACATATACAGTGATTGGTGGTGGAGACTCTGCTGCCGCTGTTGAAAAATTTGCAGTAGCTGACAAGATGGACCACATTTCAACAGGCGGCGGGGCATCATTAGAGTTTATGGAAGGCAGAGAATTGCCTGGGGTTGCAGCGCTTAATGATAAATGAAGCAGAGGAGGCTTGTGGCGTGAGAAAACCAATTATTGCAGGCAACTGGAAAATGCATAAGATTTTATCAGAGGCAATAAGTTTTGTAGAACAAGTGAAAGATATCATTCCTTCACCTGAAAAAGTAGATTCGGTTGTTTGTGCACCGTTTCTCTTTTTGGAGCGCTTAGTAGGCATATCTAAAGGAAGCGACCTGAAAATCGGCGCGCAAAATATGCATTTTGAAGAGCAAGGGGCTTTTACTGGTGAGGTTAGTCCTGTTGCTTTGAAAGAAATCGGTGTCGATTATGTGATTATTGGTCATTCTGAACGCCGTGAAAGTTTCGCTGAAACTGACGAAACAGTTAATAAAAAGGTACATGCCGCTTTTAAGCATGGACTTCTACCAATTGTTTGTGTTGGGGAAACATTGGAACAGCGTGAAGCGGGAACAACGAATGATATTGTCAGCTCTCAGGTTGAAAAGGGTTTAGCAGGACTTTCAGCTGAGCTTGCAAAGCAAGTTGTTATCGCTTATGAGCCAATTTGGGCGATTGGCACAGGAAAATCTTCTTCTGCAAATGATGCTGATGAAGTTTGCGGGTATATCCGCCAAGTCATTGAAAAGATGTATTCAAATGAAGTGGCTGAAAGTGTTCGAATTCAGTATGGTGGAAGTGTAAAACCAGAAAATATTGCCGAATATATGGCCTGCACCAATATTGATGGTGCCCTTGTCGGCGGTGCTAGTTTACAGCGAGATTCGTTCTTGCAGCTTTTGGAGGCAGTGAAAAATAATGGGTAGAAAACCACATGCGTTAATTATTTTAGATGGCTTTGGCTGTCGTAATGAAGAAAAAGGAAATGCAATTGCACATGCTAAAAAACCAAACTTTGATCGCTATTGGAGTGAATTTCCACATGCTCAGTTAACAGCCTGCGGTGAAGCGGTTGGACTCCCGGAGGGGCAAATGGGAAACTCTGAGGTTGGGCATTTGAATATCGGTGCTGGTCGCATTGTGTATCAAAGCTTAACTCGTGTGAATATTGCGATTCGCGAAGGCGAGTTTTTCAAAAACGAAACGTTTTGTGGAGCGATTCAGCATGCGAAAAAGAATAGTAAAAGCCTCCATATTTTCGGATTGTTGTCTGATGGCGGTGTCCATAGCCATATTAACCATATGTACGCTCTTTTAAAAATGGCAAAAGAAGAGGGTTTAGAGCAGGTTTATGTTCACGGCTTCTTAGATGGCCGGGATGTTGGACCGCAAACAGCGAAAGGTTTTATTGAAGAAGCTGAAGAAAAAATGAAAGAAATCGGTGTTGGCAAGTTTGCGACGATTTCAGGTCGCTATTATTCTATGGATCGTGATAAACGTTGGGATCGAGTCAAAAAATCGTATGATGCGCTTGTGTATGGCGAAGGTCCTACGTATAATTCGGCTATGGAATGCGTGGACGATTCTTATAAAAATGGTATTTATGATGAATTTGTCCTTCCGTCCGTTATTTTGCAAGAAAATGGAGAGCCAGTAGCAAAAATTTCTGATAATGATTCTGTTATTTTCTATAATTTTAGACCAGACAGAGCAATTCAAATTTCCCGTGCGTTTACAAATGGAGATTTTCGTGAGTTCGACCGTGGGCCGGGTGCGCCAAAGGATTTATATTTTGTTTGCTTAACCCATTTTAGTGAAACGGTTGAGGGCTATGTTGCTTTTAAAACAGTAAATTTGGATAATACGTTTGGCGAAGTTGTTTCACAAAACGGCTTGAAGCAGCTAAGAATTGCGGAAACGGAAAAATATCCGCATGTTACCTTTTTCTTCAGTGGCGGTCGTGAGGAGAAATTTCCTGGTGAGGAACGTATTTTAATTGATTCACCTAAGGTTGCAACGTATGATTTGAAACCGGAAATGAGTGCTTATGAAGTTACCGATGCCCTTTTGGCAGAGCTTAGGGCAGATAAGCACGATGTGATTATTTTGAATTTTGCCAACCCGGATATGGTTGGTCATTCAGGTATGTTAGAGCCTACTGTGAAGGCCGTTGAAACTGTTGATGAATGTTTAGGCAAAATTGTTGATTTGATTTTGGAGAAAGATGGTGTAGCGATTATTACGGCTGACCACGGCAACGCTGATGAAGTCATTACACTTGAAGGCAACCCGATGACGGCCCACACAACAAATCCGGTGCCTATCATTATGACGAAGAAAGGTATAGAGCTTCGCGAAGATGGTATTTTAGGAGACTTATCACCTACTTTACTTGATTTGTTAAATGTTGAACAACCAAAGGAAATGAGCGGAAAGTCGTTGATTAAAAAATAAAGTTAATAATTTTTATAGATAAAGGAGAGAATTGTAATGTCAATTATCGTTGATGTATATGCACGCGAAGTATTAGATTCTCGCGGTAATCCAACTGTTGAGGTTGAAGTTTATACAGAGTCAGGTGCAATGGGACGAGCTATGGTTCCAAGTGGGGCCTCCACTGGTGAATATGAGGCGGTTGAATTACGAGATGGCGACAAAGATCGCTATTTAGGAAAAGGTGTTTTAAAAGCAGTTGAAAATGTGAATGAAAAAATTGCGCCAGAAATTATCGGTTTTGATGTAACAGAGCAAGTTGCGATCGACCAATATTTAATCGAATTAGATGGTACTGAAAACAAAGGTAATTTTGGTGCCAACGCTATTCTAGGCGTGTCAATGGCCGTTGCTCGTGCAGCAGCTGATTTCTTAGAAATTCCTTTATATGCCTACCTTGGTGGCTTTAATGCGAAAACTCTACCTGTTCCAATGATGAACATTATCAACGGTGGTGCACATGCAGATAACAACGTAGATATTCAAGAGTTCATGATTATGCCTGTTGGTGCAGAAAGTTTCCATGAAGCATTACGCATGGGTACTGAAATTTTCCACAGCTTAAAGGCAGTTCTTAAAGCAAAAGGATTAAATACAGCTGTAGGTGATGAAGGCGGTTTTGCACCGAACTTAGGCTCGAACGAAGAGGCGCTGCAAACAATCATTGAAGCGATTGAAAAAGCAGGCTATAAGCCAGGTGAGCAAGTGAAGCTTGCGATGGATGCGGCATCATCTGAATTTTATAATAAAGAAGATGGCAACTATCATTTAAGCGGCGAGGGTGTCGTGAAAACATCTGCGGAAATGGTTGATTTTTATGAAAATCTTTGCAATAAGTATCCAATTGTTTCAATTGAAGACGGCTTAGATGAAAATGACTGGGAAGGCCACAAGCTTTTAACGGAACGTCTTGGCGACCGTGTACAGCTTGTTGGTGACGACCTATTCGTTACAAATACGAAGAAGCTTGCTCAAGGTATTGAAAGAGGCGTAGGCAACTCTATTTTAGTTAAAGTTAACCAAATCGGTACGCTTACTGAAACATTTGATGCCATCGAAATGGCGAAACGTGCTGGCTATACTGCTGTTATTTCCCATCGTTCTGGTGAAACAGAAGACAGCACAATTGCAGATATCGCCGTTGCAACGAACGCTGGTCAAATCAAAACAGGGGCACCATCACGAACAGACCGCGTAGCCAAATACAACCAATTACTACGTATTGAAGATCAACTCGGTGAAACAAGCAAATATGCTGGAGCTTCAGCGTTTTATAATTTGAAGAAATAATTAATTTAAAGGGCTAAGCGTCTATTGTATGCTTAGTCCTTTTGTAGTTCAAACACAGCCAAGATTTCGAGAAAAGCATGAATCCTGTCCGTTAAACGCTGGAATGAGCCTGCCCCTGCTCTGCAGATATAACTTGTTATTTGCCATTAATTATGATAAAGTAGGATTATTGCAAAGTGCGTACATAACGTTAGCTTATGTAGTGTGTAGGAGGTATAACGATGCATGCAGTAGCGGTTACTCTTTTAGTGATAGTATCGATAGGTTTAATTCTAGTAGTATTACTGCAGTCAGGAAAGAGTGCGGGCTTGTCCGGGGCGATTTCTGGTGGTGCGGAGCAACTATTTGGAAAGCAGAAGGCTCGCGGCATGGAAGCAGTATTGCAAAAAATTACGATTGTATTAGGTGTGTTATTTTTTGTTTTAGCAATTGCTGTAACATTCTTTGAAGTATAATAAAATCAAGTGATATAAGCAGTAGGTGTATCTCACCTACTGCTTTTTGCGTATTATCAATGATTTTAGTGCAAGCTAAGATAAAAAGGGGATTTTGGATGTATGAAAATGATTGCACCGGAGCCATTTACATTTGAGGCTAATGCTGGAGATCCAGAACGAGAACAAAAAAGGGTTGTGTTGTTACTACATGGTTTTACAGGTAATACAGCCGATGTACGGATGCTTGGCCGTTTTCTCGAAAAGAAAGGCTACACATGTCATGCGCCATTATATAAAGGCCATGGCGTACCACCAGAACAATTGCTTCATACTGGTCCAGATGATTGGTGGCAGGATGTCATCAATGGCTACCATCTACTAAAAAACAAAGGTTACGAGAAAATAGCAGTTTGCGGCCTGTCACTTGGAGGGGTATTTTCATTAAAATTAGGCTACACTGAGCCTATAAAAGCCGTCATTCCAATGTGTGCGCCCATGCATATTAAAAGTGAAGAAGTCATGTATAAAGGAATTTTGGAATATGCTCGCGAATATAAAAAGAGGGAAGGAAAATCTGTAGAACAAATTCGGGTAGAAATGATAGAGTTTGAAAAAACACCGATGCCAACATTAAAAGCGCTGCAACAATTAATCGAAGGTGTTCGTCACAATATCGACCAAATTTATGCCCCGACATTTGTTGTTCAAGCCCGTCATGATGCTATGATAAATACAGAAAGTGCCAATATTATTTATAACGAAGTACAAACTGAAGTAAAAAAATTAAAATGGTATGAACAATCGGGACATGTGATTACGCTTGATAAAGAAAGAAATCAAGTTGAGGTGGACGTGTATCAATTTCTTGATCATCTCGATTGGTGAGGAGTGAAAAATATGAATGAAGAACGTATGGAGCGTCTATTATCTTTTATGCGTGAGGATTCGTACAAGCCTTTAACAATCAAAGAGCTAGAAGAGGCTTTTGGCATTGAAGATTCTACGGATTTTAAAGAGTTTGTTAAGCTGCTTGTGCAAATGGAGGAGCAAGGCTTTGTCGTAAGAACAAGAAGCAACCGCTATGGTGTGCCGGAAAAAATGAATATGGTAAGAGGGAAACTGCTTGCCCATTCAAAGGGTTTTGCTTTTGTTGAACAAGAAGATAAATCTTTAGCTGATATTTTTATTCCACCTTCTGAATTAAGAAGTGCGATGCATGGAGATATTGTTCTAGCACGGATTGACCGCCACCCTTCTGATGGCCGTCCAGAAGGAGCGGTTGTACGCGTTCTTGAGCGCGGCGTCTCACAAATTGTCGGCACATATGTTGACAACAAATATTTTGGTTTTGTCATTCCTGATGATAAGCGTGTTGGCAAGGATATTTTTATTGCAAATGAATTCAAAAATGGAGCGGTGGAAGGGCACAAGGTTATTGTAAAATTAACAAAATACCCTGAGGGTCGCATGAACGCCGAAGGCGAAATCATCGAAATTTTAGGTCATAAAAATGATCCTGGTATTGATATTCTTTCCATTATTCATAAGCATCAGCTTCCAGGAGAGTTTCCGCCAGACGTCATGGAGCATGCACATAATACGCCTGATGAAATTGAACCCGCTGAACTCACCAATCGCCGCGACCTCCGTGACCAAATAATTGTCACGATTGACGGTGCAGATGCGAAAGATTTAGATGATGCTGTTACTGTAACAAAGCTCGATAACGGCAATTACAAACTAGGTGTGCATATTGCTGATGTTTCTTATTATGTTACAGAAGGGTCACCAATTGATAAAGAAGCATTTAACCGAGGGACAAGCATTTATTTAGTGGATCGCGTAATTCCGATGATTCCACACCGCCTTTCAAATGGAATCTGTAGTTTGAATCCACAGGTAGACCGATTAACAATGTCATGCGAAATGGAAATCAATTCAAACGGTGAAGTTGTTGCCCATGAAATTTTCCAAAGCGTCATTAGAACAACAGAAAGAATGACCTACACTGATGTTAATAAAATTATCGTTGATAAAGATTCTGAGCTTATTAAAAAATACGAGCCATTAGTGCCGATGTTTTTCTTAATGGATGAACTAGCTGAAATCCTTCGTAAAAAGCGATTTGAGCGCGGTGCGATCGATTTTGAATTTAAAGAAGCAAAGGTATTAGTTGATGAGGATGGCAAACCAACAGATGTAGTCATTCGTGAACGCTCTGCAGGAGAACGGTTAATCGAAGATTTTATGCTTGTCGCAAATGAAACGATTGCGGAACATTTCCATTGGCTCAATGTGCCGTTTATTTATCGTGTTCATGAAGACCCAAAAGAAGAAAAACTAAATCGTTTCTTTGAATTTATTACAAACTTTGGCTATGTTGTCAAAGGCACTGGAAATGAAGTGCATCCAGGCGCGTTGCAGCAAATTTTAGAAGAAGTACGCGGTACGCCTGAAGAAATGGTCATAGCGACGGTCATGCTTAGATCAATGAAACAAGCGCGCTATGATGCGGAAAGCTTAGGACACTTTGGCTTATCAGCGGAATTTTATACGCATTTCACATCGCCAATCCGCCGTTATCCAGATTTAATCGTTCATCGTCTCATTAGAACATATTTAATAGACGGTAAACTAAATGAAGAAACACAGAACCATTGGCGAGCAGAGCTTCCTACTATCGCCGAGCATGCCTCAAACATGGAGCGCCGAGCAGTCGATGCTGAGCGGGAAACTGATGATTTGAAAAAAGCAGAGTTTATGCTTGATAAAATTGGCGAAGAATTTGACGGCATTATTAGCTCTGTTACGAATTTTGGCTTTTTCGTAGAGCTACCAAATACAATTGAGGGACTTGTTCATGTTAGCTATTTGACTGATGATTATTACCGCTATGATGAGGCCAATTATGCTATGATCGGCGAGCGTACGGGAAATATTTTTAGAATTGGCGATGAAATTACTATTCGTGTTGTCAACGTCGACAAAGATGAGCGCATTGTAGATTTCGAAGTTGTTGGCATGAAAGGGTCAAGGAAAGTGGAAAGAAAACAAACGCCTCGTGTGATAAAGAGTGGTGGGAGAGGCAAAACAAATGGCAATGAGAAAAAGAATGGCAGTAGCAAAAGTTCAAAAAAAGACCGCCAAAATAAAGGCGGAAAGCCACAATATCATAATGTAGCGAAAAAGAAAAAGAAGAAAAAGAAAAAATAAGCCGAGTAATGCTACTTAAAATAATCGGGCACTGTTATGTTTTTGTTACTGTGTCCGATTAAATCCGAACGCAATAATGAGTTGACGGAATTGCTACAGTGAGATTAAGCTTTAAATAGAGGAGGGGAGTTTTTATGCCAAAAGGTGCAGGTAAGGTTGTTGCCCAAAATAAAAAGGCTTATCATGATTACTTTATTGAAGATACATATGAAGCCGGAATTGTTCTTCAAGGTACCGAAATTAAGTCGATCCGTGCGGGGCGTGTCAATTTAAAGGATTCTTATGCGAAGGTCGAAAAAGGCGAAGTCTTTTTACATAATATGCATATTAGTCCATATGAGCAAGGTAATCGCTACAATCACGATCCATTACGAACTCGTAAACTTTTATTACATAAAAAAGAAATTGCAAAACTCATTGGGATTACAAAAGAACAAGGCTATTCCCTTGTCCCATTAAAAATCTATTTAAAAAATGGCTATGCAAAAGTATTAATTGGATTAGCAAAAGGTAAAAAGAATTATGATAAGCGCGAGGATCTAAAACAAAAAGAGGCTAAACGTGATATCGAGCGTGCCTTTAGAGAACGACAAAAGATGTAAAATATCAGTGGATAATCCTTTTGTTTACAGTTGATAAAGCTAATGTTTGTGCTATAATAAATATCGTAAGGTAATTAATTAAGCAATTCAAACAACTGAATAAACACCAAGCATGTAAGCTTTAATTATACTATCCGATACACCTTATATTTTTTATATGGGGACGCTACGGATTCGACAGGGGTAGTTCGAGCTTAAGTCGCGAGTCGAGGGGATCGGCCTCGTAAAAACGTCAAAGCCTATAACTGGCAAAGAAAACAACAACTTCGCTTTAGCAGCTTAATAACTGTCTAATGCGGTTCCTCCCTCCATCGCCCATGTGGTAGGGTCAGGGACTCACTCTTAGTGGGCTACGCCGGAGTTCGCCGTCTGAGGACGAAGGAAGAGAA
>DUSF01000030.1 GCA_012842745.1 Bacillus sp. (in: firmicutes)
CAGAAGGAGTTGGTGGAGTTGTAGCTATCTTTCCAATCCCTGGTGCGAAGCATGTGGGGAAATATGGAACAAAAGGCATTATAAAGTTTGGAGAATTTGCAGCAGATGTGTCAACAAATTTTGTGAAAAACATTAAGAATAAAGTGGTTGCAAAAGCCCCTGAACCGGGTAAAGCATCTAATGGTATGGTAATACAGGAGCCAATGGAATTAATAAGCTAGATGATATTGCAAAATTAGAACCGCTAGAAAATGGACCATATAAAAAATGGAAAGCCAAATGGTCGCCCAACATTATCTGGTAATAAAAAACTTCAATTTGAAAAAGATGTTTATAATAATCAAGTTGATTTAGATGGTATTTTACGTGACCCTAATACAGGTAGTATAATTGAATGGAAACTAGGTCAGCCACGAAAAGACGTTGTTGATTTTGGACATAAAACAGGAAACTCTTATAATTACATGTTTGAAAAATATAAGAATAGGGAAATTACTCTTGAAGAATTAAAAGAGTTTCAGTTTAATCCAGATAATTTCAGATTGGAAACTCCGTCTTCAAATAGAAGTCACAAATATGATATAGAAATGAAAGGGGAACTAATGAAAATAACTAATATTTTTGATTCAGCTAGAGATGGAACCTTTGAAGATTTCATTAAATTTTATAATGGAAATGCTAATGAAATTAATGAAAACTTAGGTTTGAATTTATTAGAACTTGCACTTGTAAATGATAAAAATGGAAAAGAAAAAATAAAAATCATCCAATTTTTAATATCAGAAGGGGTAGATATTAACTTTGTAGATACAAAGCACAGACGAAATGCTCTGCATACTTTTTACTTCAATGTATTAAGTCCATCATCGGAATATATGTTACTAGTTACAAAGCTGTTAATTGAGAATGGTATTGAGATTAATGCATTGGATAAATATAATGCTGTTCCGCTAAAATATGCAATAACAATCACTAAGCTCCCTACTGAAGAAATAAAGCATGTATATCAATATTTGTTAGAGCATGGTGCTAATTATAATAATAAAGATATATTTGGAAAATCATGTATTGATTATATTGAAGAATATTCATGGAGAAACAATCTAATAGAGATAATAAAGGAGTTTGAAAATGGAAATAATTAATAGTGAATATGGTGGTTTTGTAGTTTCAAAGAATATTATTGGGGGAAAACCAATAAGGTATTCATTTCGTGAAAAGAGCTCTATACCTCAATTAAATGGTTGGAATTTTTATTCTATAGATGACGATGAAGAATATGTTAATAATTCAAATAATTTTGTAATATTAAACGCAGAATCAATTTCAAAAATTTCTCCAGTAATTTTTGAAATTTTTGAAGCACCTTATGGAACTGATTTATGCTGGTTATACGAAGAAGGAATTCATGTTGGTTTTTATGATTTAAAAGTGGATAAAGAAGTATCCATAAATCAAATATTGAATCTATCATAGAAGTTTAATATTTTGGATAAAGGTTGTATTAATAAATTAACCTTGATTGGCTTCAAGCTTTTCAAGGTTTTTTATGCTTTTACAATTAAGATATAAAAGACTACCACCTAACCACTCGAATTATATTTGTACACGAAAATAACAAAGATTGTAATGTTAAGGTGATAACATACAGGCACATTAGGTAAGTGAAAAGAAAATAAGGATTATTAAGAATCCAACTAGTATTTCAACATTGACGACCGAGTAACGATAAAGAACACGGAGCTTATCATTGCCCAAGCCACTACCACGATGAAACAAGGCATCCTCACCTATGAATATGTACTAGCACCAGAAGCAGGCATTCGGCAAAACTTGATTCACCATCCCTCCCTATGTGGAGGTGCGATAGAAGGGAAAATCATCGATGTTGCCAAAGACAAGGTTCGTGTTTACCATTCGATTGATGATGCACAAAACAAAGATGAGGCCACTTGGTTTCCATACTCTACATTTTATACAGCCGAAGGGAATAGCGATTTTTATTGGATGCCAGAATTAGGCGATGCAGTTCAACTTTATTTCCCAAGTGACAAGGAAGAAGAAGCGGTTGTCATCAACTCGGTGCGGAAGGAAGGAGCCAGCAATCCAAAGACATCTGACCCTAACATCAAGTATTGGGGAACAAACCATGGAAAACACATGAAGATGGGTACTAGTGATGTAATGTTTACTGCAAAAGAAGGCTCCATCTTCCTTACACTAGATACCGATATTATTTCTAAAACTAATGAAATAATCGATAAATTTAAAGGGGAAAAATAATTAATTTTTCATGTTTGGCAAGAGATGTTATACATGTATCTTCTATGATGACTATGAATTTTAGAGAAGTCTAGTGAATATCAATATTATTAAAAATCAACAATAGTAGTATTTAACTCAACTAAATAAATTTAAAAAGGAGATACAGAGTGGAATATGTTTTTCTTATTTGGCTTGCAGTCGCTATTTACATTTGTCTTTTTAAATCAAAGCAATTTGATCATATCTTTTCTGACTTATTTCCAGGATTAATGCCTAAAGGAAACTGGGTTATTATCTTTTACAGGATTACTGGAATCATTTTTTTGCTTGTTTTTATACTGTTATTATTGTCAATTCTATTTGATTCATAAATAAATGAATAAATTTAAGGAAAGACCAAATATCACTAGTGTTGCGTTAATTTAATTTCACTATTAAAAATACTCAAAATGTTCAATTTTATTATTTTATGCAAAGAAAAAGTCCTTTATAATGGATAAGTCAGGTGGTAACCCGTCCAAATCCACTA
>DUSF01000031.1 GCA_012842745.1 Bacillus sp. (in: firmicutes)
CAATGTGGGGGAGACATGTACCCTGAGTATTATAAAGGTGTACATGGCATAGAATATAAGATTTCGGATATCTTCTAGACAAAAAAGGACTGAGTGAGGTGGTTTTCCTCACTCAGTTTTTCTTATTGCAAGAGAAACTGTTATTTAATTGGTATTTGAGAGAGAAATACTCTAACATAGAGAATGGTTGGAAACAATGAGCAAAAAAAGCCCTCATTCAATCCTATGAGGGTTCGATCTACTTATCGTTCCATCTCCTTTCTAACCTAATTCTCTTTCCTGCTTTCCTGAAGCTGATAATATTTGATCCCTTTTTTCCGCTTCTAGTTCTAATCGATAATTTTCAATTTCTGTCTCAATATGAGTAGTAGCAGCCATCTCTGAATGTTTGTTAAAAATAGTTTTAAAATGGGCAATAAGTTGTTGACGAGTACTCTTGTCAAGACTCATATAACTTTTTATAAGATCAATTTCTAAGTCCGTTAGGGCGCTTTTTTTGGCGAATTCATCAAGTGAAAAGGTTTCAGCTTGAACGAATATTTCTCCTTCTCCATTCCTTAGCCATTTTTCGTTAACAGAGAATTCACGGCAAATATCGTTAATCACCCTTTCCGTCACTTTTTTTGTTTTTTTTCGTTCGATGTCTGAGAGTGAGCCTTGCTTCAATCCAAGTTGTGTTGCCATTTCTTTTTGACGGATTCCAAGAACTTCTTCTCTTAAATATTTTATGCGCTTATGCACGCTGTAGTCTATATCCACTGGTTTCACCTTTTTCTATTAAGATAACCCTATTATAGATCAAGAAAATCGGATAATCTATAAAACCATTGACAATATAGATATTCTAAAATATATTATAGATAATCCGACTTATAGAATCAGAAATTTGAAAGGAGTGGAGGGAATTGGACATCAAATTTAATATTAAAGACTTACCAGAACTAACAGAATTCATTAAGTTTGTAAAAACATTATCTAAAGATGAACAGCAACAATTTTATGCGCTAATACAAGGTGTGATGTTGGGGCGTAAAATGGCAAAGGAAACAGCCTGACAGGAAGGCTTAGAGATTACCGTCAAATCGTCTGATAACTTGAAGTCCTCTAGTACGCGAATTCCTTGTCACTACTAGGACTTCAAGTTGATGACGGTCAAATTCTTTTGCTGTTGTCATGACAGCTTTTTAGGATAAAATCTTCCTTTTTTGATGGACACTAGACGTGGATGTAATTTCACCCCCACTTTTGTTTTGTTTGTGGATTGCCCGCTTAGGATGGGGCAATTCAGTGTCAGTGTGCTTAAATCAATGATTTTTAAGTTAGCATTTCTACTAAGTCAGGAAAAGTCTGTTGGAATACCTTTGGATTTACACCGTTTGATTAGCTTGATAGCTTAGAAACACTGTTATTATGTATTAATACCAGCTGTAAGGGCAATTGATTGTGACGAATTCATTATTAATAAATGAATCATTTGTTCATTACATAAATAAAGAAATAAGGTAGGAAGTAGGAAAAGATTTGATTATTGCGAAACTTTGACTAATTTGGCATTGATTGAACAAGCACATGTCATGAAATCGAATGAATTCGAAAAGTTAAAATCAATTTTAAAAGTATTCTTTATAATGGTAATAGATGGGGGGTATACTTCGGATTGCCTACAAATATAAATGAGATGTGATGGAAGGTTGCGACTTTCGTTCTAGCAAAAGAGGAGGTTCTTTGTGAGGAATACGATTATGTTTAAGCCGATTCACTGTTAAAGTCTGAAATTATCATATTTTAAAGTTAGAGGAGAAAATAAGGGAGGATGAAGAAAAACTATTTTATGAAAAGTGACATAGTTAGAGGCATTTGTGTATACTCAATTATTTTTGTACGTTTTATCTTTGGGACCTCCCGATTCGAGGGGGAAAATAAATGAAATCGATGAAACAATACTTGTTGGTTGTCATGTTAGGGCTTACAATCATTCCAATTATTATATTAAACATCACGAATCAATTCTTTTTGTCTCATGATCTTACACAAAGTGTTCAGCAATCAAATAAAACATTCACTGCTACTCTATCTAAAAATGTAGAAGGTTTTCTTGGGCAAGCATTTCAATTAACGCAGCTGTTAGCAAATAGCGATGACATTAAAGCGTTTGCTCCTCAGAAACAAGAAGAAATTTTACGTTCAACGGCAGCTAATAATGATTATATCGATCTTCTTTATGTGCAAGGTATGGATGGTATGCAAACAGCTCGCTCATCTGGAGAAATTGGTTTTCGTCGCGATCGTTGGTGGTTTCAGCAAATGTTAGCAGAACCAGCTCCGTTTGTTAGCTCTTCTTATTACTCTTTAACTGGCAATGTCCCTGTGGCGTCGATTTTTCACTCTATAGAAAATGACAATGATGAGATGATTGGAGTGATAGGAACAGATATTAAGTTAACTTCGATTCAAGAGATAGTGGAAGATTTTGCTGCGAATACAGAAGATGTCTATGTTTATATCATCGATAGTGAAGGTAAGGTTGTTGCTCATCCAGAGCAAACGTATGTCGCTGAGCAATATAATTACCGTACATTAACGAAAACAGTTCTTGTCAATGATGAAGATGGAAACGCCCGTCTTGATGAAAAGGGTAACCATATAACGGAAGAGAAAGCTATTGAGGTTCCAGAAGAATTGCAACAAATAACAGAAAATGCTCTAATGGGGGAACATGGGGTGACAGAATATATAAATGAATTAGGGAATGCTGTTATTAGTGGCTATCATCCGATCCATCTACCTGGTCAATCAGAAAGCTGGGCGGTTATTTCTGTGCAAGATAAATCAAGCGCGATGGCTATGATTGATGATATGTTGTATAAGAATGTTGCCGTTGCCATTGCTTCAACTTTGGTCGTTATTATCATCGTTATCATGACATCAAAACGTTTAATCAATCCGATTATTGAGGTCACCGAACGGGTACGAGAATTGAAAGAAGGGGACGGAGATTTAACGAAAAGAGTTGATACAAAGGCATATTTTGAGATTCAGAGACTGATTAAATATATCAATGGCTTTATTGAGCATGTTCACCAAATTGTTCAAACAACGAAAGGGTCTATTAAACAAGTATCGCAAACGGCTCAACATGTTTCAGAGCAAACGAATCAAATCGCCCATGAATCTGATACTATCGGAGCAAGCTTAGAAGAGGGTAGCAGTAATGCAGAAGAACAATTCGTTCAGACAGAAGAGGGAGCGAATTCGGTTAGGCGAGTAACAGAAGGCATTCGAAGACTTTCAAGCTTATCTGAAAGCGTGAAAGAGGCTTCATTAGAAACACAAGAGGCTTCCATAGAAGCACAGACATCGTTTCAAAATATTTCTACTCAGATGCAAGATATCCATAAATCTGTAGCGAATTCGGTTCAAATTGTGAATCGCTTAGGTCTCCGTTCTCAAGAAATTCACCAAATTACAGAGATGCTTACTTCCGTAGCAGAACAAACGAACTTACTCGCTTTGAATGCAGCAATAGAGGCGGCAAGAGTGGGGGAAAAAGGAAAAGGCTTTGCGATTGTAGCAAATGAAATTCGGATGTTAGCGGAACGCTCAGCCGCTTCTGCTAGTGAGATTACAGATGTTATCGATGAGATTATCAATGATACAACGCAAGCTGTCTCATCAATGTCAACCGGTGAAAAAGTCGTGGAAAAAGGACTGTCCATCGTTCAAGAAATGAGACAAATTTTTGAAGATATTGGCGATAAATCAGAACAATCAGGCTTACTAACGAACGACATGAATGAAGAGATTACAAATGTTTTAATGGATTCCCAATTGGCACAAGAGGCGATTGAGAATATTGTCCAGCTTTCCAAAGAAACAACAAACATGATCAAAACGATGAGTGCTTCCTCTCAAGAGACGGTTGCGTCAACAGAAGAAATAGCAGCATTAAGTGAAGTGCTGACGAATTTAACGATGGAACTTAACAATACAATTAATCATTTTAAAACAAATAGCTAATGATTGTTTTATCTATCATCATTACGCAACATGTTGAAATTACTTTTAAAAATGAATTGTTTTTAATGAAACGCTGATAGTAAATGTTATGTTGGTGAATAATTTCATAGCTATGTACTGGAAAACCATTCGTATATCCTTAGTAATATGGGCTAAGGGTCTCTACAGAAGACCGTAAATCTTCGACTACGAACGGGCTTTTTTTATTAGCCCGTTCGTAGTCGTTTTTTGTTGTAAACAACTATGCTTTATCAGTCATAATCAGGGGATGAAAATGAGTGAGGATTTATATTTGCAGAAAGTGGGTGGAGATTAAGAATAACGGGGTAGTAAAAAGTCGAAAGTTCTTTTCTTTTAATTTGGCTATGTTAAACGCTGTTGTTGATTTTTGACTCATTTTTGCACAATTTTTTTGAAACGTCCTTGAGAAAGCGAGCTTTCTCAAGGACGTTTCAAAAAATTGTGCAACCTTTCAGCGTAGCTGAAAGGCATGTGAACTGTAGAATTCACACGAATGAGTCAAAATCAGTGCGAGCAACATTGTTCACTAACAGAGCCGTTAATTTAAGAGTACAGACTTTTGCATTTGATCTTTTAAAAAAGACTTAGATTTTGTTGTTCTATAAATGTCAAGCTGTATCTTGCTGGGATTTTTAATAATGATATTACAAATCATAAAAAATTAGAATCATCGCTCCATGACACTCTCAAAAACTTACATGATATAAAGAATGTAGTGGGAATATGAAGTATTAATATTAGATTTCTTCATATCATTTAAAGTTCTTGTTTTATCTGAACGTAGTGGAATATAAAGCTTGTTTCTCTCTTTTTTGTTTAAGGGATGAGGATGAAATATGCGATTCTATGGCTCTTGCTCACTATCCTGATTTGCCAATAATGGGTGAGGTCGTTAAGTGAGCTTGATTCGTTAGGTCGTAGCAAATTTATGAAAAAACTATATCTTATTTTTATTGTGGCGTCCTTAAGTCGAAATATGACTTGACGACCATTGCGAATGCCATTGTGTCAGTAGTCATTTTTAATGACGGTGATTTCGGAAACGCAAGTGTCGGTGACAAAGTATATTTGCCACCGACACTTGCGTTTCCTTTTTACTTTCGCCATATCAATTGGCGATTTATGGATATAA
>DUSF01000032.1 GCA_012842745.1 Bacillus sp. (in: firmicutes)
CACCTGTCATTTCAAGGTCTTTTTCAGCTTGAAAGAGTACGTTATGCTGACTATGGATTTCAATGCCTGCTTCGGTATCTAGTGTAAGAAAGATGGAGCCTTCTTTTGCAGTAAACATTACATCATTAGTGCCCATCTTCATGTGTTTTCCATGGTTTGTTCCCCAATACTTGATGCTAGGATCAGATGTCTTTGGATTACCAGCTCCTTCTTTCCGCACCGAGCTGATGACAACCGCTTCTTCTTCCTTGTCACTTGGGAAATAAAGTTGAACGGTGTCTCCTAATTCTGGTATCCAGTAAAAACCGCTGTTCCCTTCGGCTGTATAAAATGTAGAGTATGGAAACCAAGTGGCCTCATCTTTGTTTTGTGCATCATCAATCGAAAGGTGGACGCGAACCTTGTCTTTGGCAACATCGATGATGTTTCCTTCTACCGCACCTCCACATAGGGAGGGATGGTAAATCAAGTTTTGCCGAATGCCTGCTTCTGGTGCTAGTACATATTCATAGGTGAGGAGGCCTTGTTTCATCGTGACGGTGGCTTGGGCAATGATAAGCTCCGTGTTCTTTATCGTTACTCGGTCGCCAATGTTGAAATACTGGTCAGATTCGATGGTGTAAATTTGAAAGTCATCTAGTTGCACTTGCTGGGCATAGCCATTTTCTGTTGTATGCCTATAGGTCGCCACGTCTTTGGCGAGACGATAAGGAGCCTCTCGTAGCTTTCCATTTTGGCCTTCAAAAAAACTAAACCAAAATTTTGAACTATTAGCAATAACATCCGGAACAAGCACCGCACCAAAATGGAATGCCATCCGCTTGAGAAACTGCCAGTCTATCTCCTTAATATTGTACGATAAATTTCCCTAATTTTGGGTATCGTCTATTCATCACTATATAGCCACTACAAAAAAAGGCCTTGAAAGGCTTTCGAGCCAATCAAGGTGTGGTAGAAAATGAAATAACGTATTTATGCTATCATTCAGTGATATCTATAGAGTAACTTTCGAAACCAATTTCAAATGAAATCATTTCTGAAACAAAAGTAAGAAAAGACAAGCTATTTGAGTTTGTAAAAATAGTTACTACATTATCTTCCGTTAAATTAAGAGACATTATCTTTCTATCATTTTCATCAATAATCGAAAAGCCTTCGCTTACTGAATTTAAACTTTTTAATTGCAGATGCTCAATGCTCCCAAAATCATCGTTAGGATTTGTTCTTAAGTTTAAACTATTAATCATTCTTATATACTGAACTCCTTCAAAACGAATAGAAATGTTCTCAAAATTATCCTCTGAACTATTTATACTTTTAGCTTTGGGATGCTCATAAGTAATTTTTGCATCGATATCTAGCGTTAATAAACAATCAATTGGATTATAACTAATACCCATTAAATAACTATGGTCAAATAAATACCATTGTAAATTCATTCTCTATCCTCCTCTAGTCAAAAATTATTGGTGTATGATTATCAGGACTCTTTCTATTTACAGGGTTTCCTAACGAGTCAATCCTTTGACCTTTTGCATCTTTTATTTCAACATGTGGATTAGCACTTCCAGGAGCTCTGTCACTGCCTTTCTTAATGGTAATTCTTGCTACACCATTTTTATCTACCCATTTCTCAGGTCCGTTAGCTGTTTGAGATTTTGTCCACCCCTGTGACTTAGCGTATTGCCTTAAGTCAGAAGCCTTTAGTGGTTTTGAGGCATCCATACCAAAGATGTTTTTTGAAACATTACTCTTAGAGACATTTGAAGGTTTTTTACTTTTGCTAGTTAATCCCAATATCCTTCCGATTGTCCTAGTTTTTGGGGCTGGAATAAACGTTGTTCCAAAATCAAAACCAGCCCTAACTGTTGGAAATTTATTTTCAATCTCTTTTTGCACAGTTTCTCTCTTTAACCTATCTAGGACGGCTTCTCTCTTTTCCTTAGAGATTTGAAACATAATTTCATTATTACCGTTTATATACATTTGATAAATTTTTTCTTCTGTGTACTGATTTGGATTTGGACACATAGGTGGGTTGCTTAGTTTTGAATAGACATTTCCTTTTGCATATCTCACATTCACTTTCGCAGCAAGCACCTGTTTATTCATTAGCTTTTTCTGGTTACTAATCTGTTCTTTCTTCGTCAGGTTATTTTTAAGCTTTCTGGCTTTTGTGAACACCTTTCCTCTTTTTTTAACGATTTTCCCTATCTTTTTCTTTACAGTCTTCTTCTGTGTCTTAAGGGAAGCGACTACTTTCTTCTTTGTATTACTAACCTTCTTTTTGGCAGCTTTTGATGCCTTTTTTAATGCTTTTGCCCCTTTTTTTATAACACCCTTAATTGGAACGTTGCCAAGTGCACTTATGGCGGCACCCTTCCATTTTGAGGGAAGGCTAGGCTTCTTTGATTTAGCCAATGCCGCCACCCCCAGTGACAGGAATCATCCCAAGGACAGATGCACCTAGCTCAGCTTCTTCCTCTTCCTCCTCATTTTGCATCGGGACAGCGGCTTTGACCCAGCCTTCCATTTTCACCAGATCACCTTGGATATCTGTGATCCCGTCCATCACGATGCTGCTGACATCACAAGTCACATGGATAGAGTCTCCAGCTTTGAATTGAACAGCCTGTCCACCTGTCATTTCAAGGTCTTTTTCAGCTTGAAAGAGTACGTTATGCTGACTATGGATTTCAATGCCTGCTTCGGTATCTAGTGTAAGAAAGATGGAGCCTTCTTTTGCAGTAAACATTA